>JANOUN010001292.1:0-2478 GCA_031416875.1 Planctomycetota bacterium
TCCGTTGCCAGCAGGTCGAGCATCTCCGGATGACTCGGCGGATTGGACTCTGAAAAATCGTCGACCGGGTCAACGATCCCGATACCGAAGAAGTGCCCCCAGACTCGATTGGCCGCCGTGCGTGCAAAGTAGGGGTTGTCACCTGAAGTCACCCAGTCAGCAAGCGTCAGACGGGCGCTGCTGCCGGATGGAATTTGCGGTGACACGCCCGTCAGATAGGTGGCGTTCACGACTTCGTTCGTATCTGGGACGGTCAACGTCTGGTGGACGAATAATTCCTGAAGCTGTCCGAGGAATCCGTTGCCGCCCTGTTGCCGCTGCATGGCGGCAAAGAACGTGGCGTAGCCCCAGAAGTCTTTTCTTTTCCAGGTGTCGAAGGGATGATCGTGGCACTGAGCACACTCGATCCGAATCCCCAGAAACATGCGCGACGTCGAGGCGGCCAGATTCTCGGGCTTGATCTCCTTTGACTGATAATAGGCAAACGGCGTGAGGCCGTTCTGGTCCTGATACGGATTCACTCCCGAGACCGGAGTCGTCAGGATCTCTCTGACAAAGTCATCGTAGGACTTGTTTTCGTCCAACTGCTGTCGGAGCCATCCTTCAAAGCCGGGCAGCATGTAGCGAATATTGAAATCGCTGTCGGCTTCCGGAATGAGCACTCTCCGCCAGACGTTGGACCAGTTGACGACATAATTTGGTCCATCAAGTAACTCATCGACGACGCGCCGTCGTTTATCGACCGCTGTGTCGTCAAGAAAATCCTGTGCCTCTGCCGCAGTCGGAATCTTTCCGGCGATATCGAGCCACACTCGTCCCAGATACTCGGAGTCGTCTGATGCGCTGGCTGGGACGACGTTGTTCTTCGCCCACTGCTCTGCAATCAGTTCGTCGATTCTGTCAGCCAGATCCTGAACATCGTCCTGCGCAATGACCTGATCTCCGCAGAACGCCAGCGGCGAAATGACGCAGAGAACGAAAAGAATTCTGCTCATGTTGTTCATGGTGCGCCTTTCTCCCAACTGCGGACCGATTCGACAACGCGTCCGGCGGTGCCGGTTCCTGTCAGGTCCGACGTGTCCCAAAGTATAACCTTCGCCTCACCGCCGACACCGCACAGTACAGACCCATCTGCCACGAAACGGACAGAAAATGTATCATCACTGCCGCCAAATCGCCGAATTACCATTACGCCTTCCACGTTCCAGACGTTCGTGGTTCCGTCGTGAAGACCGGCTGCCAGCAGCTTCCCGTCCGGCGACCAGTCCAGTGACCGCGCACCAAAGGAGTTCTGCAGTACGGCCATCTGCGACTTCGTTGCGACATCCCAGACCTTGATCTTTCCGTCTTCGCTGACCGATGCCAGTCTGCTGCCGTCCGGACTGAAGACGGCCGACCGGACGGCGACCTCATGGCCCTCCAGCCGTGCGATTTCTTCGAGCGATTCGGCATTCCACAATTTGATGTCTCCGGGTTTGGCTTCTGTCCAGTTTCCGGAACAAGTTGCGATCGTTTTTCCGTCCGGCGAAAACGACACATCGTAGACTGGCAGTGCGTGTGCGTTAATCCTGCTGATCAACTCACCGGATTCCGTGTTCCAGACAAAGAGCAGGTGGTCTTCGCATCCGGCAGCGATTTTCTTTCCGTCCGGCGAGAAGGCGACCGCTCGGACGTGCCCTTCTGCTTTGAACGATTTTTGGATTGCGCCGTCATCAGCACGCCACACAATGACTTCGTTATTCCGCCAACTTCCCGTGGCAATGAACTGCCCGTCATGTGAAAACTCCAGGCAATCGACAGTCGCTGGGTGATTCCCGTGCAGTTCAGCAATCTGCTTTCCTGTGGCCAGGTCAAGCACTTTGAAGAATCCACGTTGTCCTCCGACCGCGATTCGGGAACCGTCCGGAGAAACGGCCATCGCCCAGACCTTGCCAGCATCAATGTCGATGGTTGCCAGCGCCGGATGCGGAGGCTGCTTCGCGCGCCAGGAATTGATCGAACCGTCGTGGCTGCTGCTGAACAGCGTTTGCGAATCCGCAGCGAATCGCAACGAAGTCACGGTGTCTGTATGACCTTCGAGGGTCGATGTAATCCGACCTGTTTCAAGATCCCGGACATGAATCATTCCATCTGAGTCTCCGATCGCAAGCAGCGACCCTCGCGGCGAAAACGCGACGCTCCAGATCATGGCCCCGTGCATGAATGCTTTTGGTGCTGCTGCACTGTCTTTCACACTCCACAACTGGACGGTTCCGTCTTCACCGGCACCCGCCAGAGTCTTCCCGTCCGGCGAGAAAGCAACGTCGCGAATTCGCCCGACATGCCCGCTGCGAGTACCGATCTCGTGCAGGTCTGCCACACTCCACAGCCGTACGACTTCATCGTCACCAGCAGACGCAAGGATCGTCCCGTCCGGTGAGAAGGCCACGGCGCGGACGGTCGAAGTATGACCGGTCAGTGTCCCCCGCTCGATCGCGC
>JANOUN010001293.1:0-2645 GCA_031416875.1 Planctomycetota bacterium
CGACAGTCTTGGTGCTCACCCCCAGTTCCTGAGCGATCTCCCGGCTGGACAGACCGTCCACCACATGATCCAGAACCTGACGTTCTCGACCGGTCAGTCGATTGATGCTGTCCTCGGTTTCTTCGAGTTCTTCTTCGAAAACGTCCGCATCGACATCGTAGAAGTAAGCGTACGCCCGAGCGATTGCAGCCACCAGGGCTTCAACCTTCACGGGCTTGCATAGAAAGTCAAAGGCGCCATTCTTCATGGCTTTGACAGCCATGGGGACGTCGGCGTGCCCTGAAATCATTACGATCGGCAATTCAAATCCGTCTTCTGTCAGCTTGTCCTGCAGTTCAATTCCAGACATGCCTGGCAATCGCAGGTCCAGGATAAGTACACCAGGCACTGGATCGCGGTAGTCACGATAAAACTCCATCGCGGTCATATAGTCACGAACCGTGATCTTGAATTCTGCCAGCGCTTCAACCAAAGAGGCTCGAACGGCCTGATCATCTTCAACCAGAAAAACTGTAAATGGCTTCCGCTTCCTTGGCTGTTCAAACTCCGTCATCGGCGGAGCCTTCTTTTCGGACCGCTTTCCTGTTCGACGCTTACGATTTAACATTGAAGTTCTCCAAAAATGTCATATGTGCAAAGAAACTCATGTGGTGCCGTTTCATGGTTGCGGGGAACTGCAGCAAGCGATGCTTGAGTAAAAAGTCATCACTGCTTGCCATACTGCCAACGAATCCAATCCTCCGAGAGTATTCACAGTCAGGGTATGCCGACTCGGTAACCTTCGTGCCAAATCATGCCCCTGCAGTACCTAAGTCCAATCGTGAATGGTGTGGATTTATGATTAGCCCATTATGCAGCGGCCCGGTCACACTTTCAACCCACTGCTGCGTCTCCCATTCGTGGATACAAAAAAATATTTGTAGTGCGACATGACTGAACTAGCAACGGGCAGATTGTGATAATCCCCCCATTTTAGGCAAAAACAACACTGTCGAGTCGAGGGCAGATCCAATCAATCTGTAAATGTATCTGGGTACGAACGAGTAGGGGGAATTGCCTACCTTGTCAGCGAACGCCAAATCCCCGACATGAGTAACACGCGGCTCTTGAAGTACGACGATGATTGTTTGTCGCTTTTACACCAGCGCCACGGTTGGATCTTCCGCGTGCTGCGATCGAATTTCCCCCAATCGCATCGCTGGACACTCTGGCGTCGAGCAGGCGGACTGGACCCTGTCTGCGGCTGGGGGGGGCACGCAAATGATCATCCCGATCCCCATATTGAACACATTGAACATTTCTGTCTCAGCGACGTTCCCCAGACGTTGCAACCACGGGAACACAGCCGGAATCGTCCATGCACTGCGACTGATGACAGCCTGAACGTGGTTCGGCAAAATGCGTTCAAAGTTGTCCGCAATTCCGCCGCCCGTGATATGTGCGATCCCGTGCACACTGGCATTGCCGACCGCTTTCAGAACTGCCGCAACAGTGGATGCGTAAATTCGGGTCGGCCGAAGCAATGCGTCACCCACGGTACAATTCAGTTCTGGAACTCGATCTGAGACGCTCAATCCTGCGTGTTCAAACACAACTTTACGAACCAGGCTGTAGCCATTCGAATGAAATCCGGATGAGGGGACTCCAATGAGCACGTCTCCGGGCTTCACGCGGGTCTTGCCGTCGACAAGTTCATCACGTTCGGCCACACCCACGGAAAAGCCAGCCATATCGAAGTCGCCGACCGCATACAAATCCGGCATAATGGCCGTTTCACCACCAAGCAGCGCCGACTGTGCCTGCTGACATCCGTCGCTCACGCCGCTGACCAGTTGCTCCAGCAGAATCGGATTATCCTTTCCCATCGCGATGTAATCCAGAAAGAACAGCGGCGTGGCACCGAGGCAGAGGACATCATTCACGCACATACCGACCAGGTCGATGCCGATGCTGTCATACTTCTCAGCGTGGATGGCGACTTTAATCTTCGTGCCTACGCCGTCCGTGCCGGACACCAGCACCGGGTCTTTCCACTGTTTTGTGCCGTTCAGTCTAAACAGGCCGGCAAAGCCTCCAGGAAGCTCTATCACACCGGGCGTAAACGTTCGCTGCATCAGCCGCGGCAGTTTTTGCATCGCCTGTTCGTAAAGGTCAAGGTCTACGCCAGCAGAACGGTACGTCAGTTCAGACATGTAACTCAACCATGAACGCATGTTGGGGAAACGGAACAGCCGAATTGCACGACCTGCCGATTCTACTGTCAAGTCGCCGGAGTGGCAGGGTACTGCAGAGTTTTGAATTGCCAATCCTGGGGCTGGTTCAGTTTGCCCGGATTTGACTAAACCAGTTACGCCGATTCTGCCGATTTCTCAATGTGGCAAGTCGCCAGATCAGATGTCGGTCCAACTGGAGCCGCGGGAATGTTCGGACAGAAAAGACAAACAGCGTGGTTTTTCGACAGTACCGTCCATCTGGAGGCTGTCAGTCGTCTGCTCTATCTGGTTGAAGTCGGCGAACCGTTTGGCGTGATCTGCGGCCCGGACGGCAGCGGTCGGACCCGGATTCTGACTCGACTGCGGGAGGAAATTGAGCGAGCCGGAAAACTCGTCATCGCGCTGAATGTTTCGGGTCTGGACGAAACTGCC
>JANOUN010001294.1:0-2577 GCA_031416875.1 Planctomycetota bacterium
TTCAAATCTCAAATACGAAATTTCAAATAGAACAATCGCGGCCCGCTGGGCACGCGGTTAAACGAGCCACTGCCAATGCCATCCTTATGGCACGCTCCCGAGATGCGTCTCGAAAAACCTGAGACGCCGACTGGACGCCCAGGGCGTTTCACAGGCTCCATGACCGGCACCGGGGACCACGACAAGGTCGAAATCTTTTCCGGCATCCACCAAACGTTTTGCAACCTGCATTGTCGTTGCCGGATCAACATTGCGATCCAGTTCGCCGACGACCAGCATCAGGTGTCCCTGGAGTTGCCCGGCGTGTTCCATGTTGGAATTGTCCGCGTAGACGGCTCCTTCAGGTACGCCCATCCATTGTTCGTTCCACCAGATTTTGTCCATCCGGTTGTCGTGACAGCCACAGTCAGCCACCGCGACTTTGTAGAAATCACCGTGCCACAATAACGCGGCCATCGCATTCTGACCGCCAGCCGAACCGCCATAAATTCCGACTCGAGTCAGATCCATCTGCGTAAATTTCTCTTTGGCCGCTTTCATCCACGCAATGCGATCCGGAAACCCGGCGTCTTTCAGATTGCGAAAACAGACATCATGGAAGGCCTTTGATCGCCAGGCAGTTCCCATCCCGTCGATCTGCACGACGATGAAACCTCGATCTGCTATCGCATGCTGATGTCCGAAACTTGCACGAAACTCTTTCGGAACATGATGATCGTGCGGTCCGGCATAGATGTTCTCAATCACGGCATAGGATCGTGACGGATCAAAGTTTTTCGGACGATGAATAATACCCCAGATATCCGTCGTCCCGTCCCTGCCCTTTGCCACGAATCGTTCCGGCAAGCCGCCCCGCACTGCAATGATCTCACTCGCATCCGCTTCTTCGAGCCTGCACACAATCGCCCCATCGTGGGCAGACCGCAGTTCCGTCACCGGCGGCAGATCAATGCGGGAATAACGATCGATCAGCCATAGCTTGTCCGGTGACCATTCAATCGCATGCGTCCCATCTCCATCCGTGAGCTGGACGAATCCGCTGCCATCCAGATTGACTCGACAAAAATGTTCATGATAGGGGTCCTGCCCGGCATTGAGCCCTACGGCAAAGAACCAGATTTGCTCCGACTCTTCATCAATGTGTTCAATCCGCCGCACGTTCCAGTCTCCGGACGTGACTGCATTGAGAAGTGTGCCGGAAGCGATATCGTATCGATACAGATGATTCCAGCCGGATCGTTCGCTGGCCCAGAGCAGCTGATCGCCTTTCAGCCATTTCAGTTCCATCTTGCCATCCGACGAATAGTGGATAAATGTGTCACTGGATTCATCGACGATCGCCCGCACATCGCCGGTCGCCGCCATGACTTCCAGCACGCGCAAGCGCTGATGACCGCGTTCGTTGTACAGCAGCCAGAAACGTGTCCCGTCGTCGCTCCAGCGTTGAAATTCGAGCGACCAGGGATTTTGGAACAGGTCGTTCGCAATCGGAATTTCCGTTCCACTCACGACATCAAACAAGCGCGGCTTTGAGACCGGAATGACGTCGCCCGGTTTCAGATACGGATACGACTGCAGCTTTGGCTGCACTTGATCGGATGGCGATGATTCGACGTAGTAAACGCGTCTTGCGTCCACGGTCTTCGTCTGAAATGCCAGCAGCGTGCGTGAATCGGGAGACCACACGACCTCGGGCACGGTGTCCGGATAGTCGGGCTTGTCATACTCCATGCCGATCGCACGCTCGCGAGTCGCGTCGCGATGCATGGAGTTGGCTCCATCGGCATCGGTCGTGAGCTGCGTTTCGGTTTTGTCTGATAAAGTCCGCAGCCACAGATTGTGATCCCGGACGAACGCTTCGCGAATGCGATCCGGAGACTGTGAACCTGGAACGGCCTCGGCGGATTCGCGTCGCCGACGTCGTCGGGGAGCTTCACTTTTGCGAACACTTGCAATCGACATATCATCCAGTGTCACATTCATCCCGCCCGCGACGGCGCGAATGCTGCCAATCTCGTCACCATTTGCGTGTTTGAACAACCAGACATGTCCGCCAAATGTGTGTTGTCGATGGGTCTGTCCCGGTGCGATCGTACCGTAGCCTCGCTGATTCCGATCTGCATCCACCCAGAACAGTGAAACTGCGGTCGGCAGATTGTTGCTGACAACGATCTCCGTTTCGTCGGTTGAGTTTTCGGACGGTCCTGCGGGCAGCACCAACTGCGTGCCGCCTTCCGTTGTCGGTGCCTCCAGTCGCGTCAATTCACCGCTCGTCGGGTCAAACTGAAATCGCCCCTCATGTCCGGACAGCACAATCAGCGCTGAGTCCTCTGAAAACTCCAGCTTGTCGATCGGCAAAGCGATGGCCGAAATCTGCTTCTCCAACAACGCCGCAAGTTTAGTCGCCACGACTGCATGGTCAAACGCCGGCGATCGAGTCCCCGCCGTGGCATCCACGACGATGAACTCTCTGCCCCCGTCTTTCAGATCCACGCGATACCAGAATTTCTGATCAAGCGAAAACCACTGCGGCTCAACACGATCCCGATAGACTCTAGGCTGAGCCTCCGCGACCGC
>JANOUN010001295.1:0-3836 GCA_031416875.1 Planctomycetota bacterium
AGAGGATCGCAAACGACTTGGCCTGTTTGCCCACATGACCGTTCGCGAAAATATCACGGTGTGTGCGCTGAGCGACGTGTCGTCCGCTGGAGTCATCGGTCACGGGCGTGAAACGTCGGCAGCGATGAGTCAGATCAGGTCGATGTCCGTCAAGACCGATGGCCCGGAAGCCATGATCACCACGTTGAGCGGCGGGAACCAGCAGAAATGCATCATTGGTCGCTGCATGTTGACGAATCCCAAAGTCCTGTTGCTCGACGACCCCACACGCGGCGTGGACATCGGTGCGAAAGCGGAGCTGTATCTGCTGATGGAGCAACTGGCGTCGGCAGGCATGGCGATTATTGTGACGTCAAGTGAACTTCCGGAGTTGCTGACCGTCAGCGATCGAATTCTGGTGCTCAGCGAAGGTGTGTTGACTGGCGAATTCAGCCGCTCCGAAGCCACAGAACAGCGCATTATGGAAGCTGCCACAAAGACGCAGCCGTGACTCACCTGGGTGTCCTCATTTTGTCACACATGATGCTGTCCGAAATCTGATCCTCGCCGGGGTAAATGTCTCATCCCGTCAATTTGAGATCAATTTTTCGGATTGGATGTGGAATTCCGGGATGACAGTCGCCATTGTGGCACTTGAAGGACGCGGTTATAGTCTGGCCATCAATGGTTCCAGATCGCGGACTGATTTCCGGATCACTCTGCCCTGCCCCGATTCTCACCGCATCTTTCGACGCCCAACCCTGAATTCTTCCTTTCCGAATTCTTTTTCCATGTCGTACAGCCAACTCTTCGAACACGATCAGCAGTTCATGCGTCTGGTTCGTCGCGAAACTGATATTGATCTCGTGACAGCGGCACTTGAAATCGCTCGTGACGGACAATCCGACCTGATGTTTGAACCTACGCGAGTCCGTCTGCAGCGTTCTGTCGCGCGGCTGACTCATCCCGTCACGCAGGCCGGCTCCGACGTCGAAGAATTGAAACTGCTCGTGCGCTACATGACGGAAGAATTGAATCTTCGCGGCGATGACGACTGCTTTTCAGAACCGGACGCCAGTTACCTGAATCGCGTGCTGGAAACTGGTCGTGGCATTCCGATTTCTTTGTCGCTCATCTATCTGAACGTGGCCAATGAACTGGGGATTCCGCTCGAACCAATCGCCGCTCCGTCGCATTTTCTGACGCGACTGCAGACGGATACGGGAAATCTGTATGTCGATGCGTTTGACAGCGGTCGCATCATGGACGAGGCGGAATGCCTTGAATGGCTGCACGGAATCACAGAACTGCCGGTCGCTGAGATTCGCCGATCGTTCAAACCCGTCGATGAACGCACAATCATGATTCGCATGCTGCACAACCTCAAGGCATTGTTCGGCAATCGTGAAATGTGGGTCTCCGCATGGCGTGTCCAGTGCCGACTGTCGATGCTGATTCCCGGGTCATACCGCGAACGCCGCGATCATGCCATTTTAACGCTGCGGGCTGGCCGGCCTGGTGAAGCCATGGACCTGCTGCAAAGCTGTCTGAATGTCTGCCCCGTCGATGAACGTCCCGTCCTGAATCAGCATCTGACGCAGGCCAAGCGCGACGTGCCAAACTGCAATTGATTGGCGTTTTCCCCGTCAAATCCCCATCGCGGCAAGTCCGTCGGTGAGCCGTTCCACCAAGCCACCGATGATCGGGTGACGCACTTCAAACTCGATGATAGATTCCTTCATCCGTTGCGACAGCGTCGCAGTCGCATTCACGGAAGCCGCTGCATTCTTCGGCGCACCCGAAGCCAGAGTTTGCTGAATCTCGTCAGTGAGCGTCTGCAGAGACTTTCGATGATCGGGATGAATGGATTCGGCGTTTGCAAGCTCCTCCTGCAATGACTTCAGGATCGTGAGCATTTCTTCCGGATTCATTTTCCACTCCTTAATTCGGTGACTTCGCTGCCTCCGGACGCCCAGGAGACAAGGAACAGTCAGATTGGTATTGTACCAGCTTCCGTCGCACGACGCTCGTAGGTTCATCGATTTGTTGAGGTCATTATGGTCACTCTGCCTGTTTCCACCGGCGCTGAATTGCCGTCTGTGGGATTCGGATTCTGGAAAGTTGAAAAAGCCATCGCCGCTGCAGTGGCTCAGCAGGCCATCGCGGCCGGATACCGTCATCTGGATTGTGCCTGCGATTACGGCAATGAGGTCGAAGTGGGTCACGGAATCGCTCAGGCCATTGACGCCGGGCTCTGCCAGCGGGATGATCTCTGGGTGACGTCGAAACTGTGGAATACCTATCACTCTGCAGAACACGTGAGGATGGCATGTGAAAAGTCATTGAAGGATCTCGGTCTGAAGCAACTGGATCTGTATCTGATCCACTTTCCGATTGCTCAGAAATATGTCCCGATCGATGTGCGCTATCCGCCCGGCTGGTTTTTTGATCCGGCTGCGACAGAGCCTCGCATGGAAGAAGTTCGCGTGCCGATCAGCGAGACATGGGCGGCGATGGAGAAACTCGTTGATGACGGACTGGTGAAACACATCGGTATCTGTAATTTCGGCACAAGTCTGCTGCGGGACCTGCTGTCGTACGCGCGCATTCGCCCGTCGGTGCTGCAGGTCGAATCGCATCCGTTTCTCGTGCAGGCTAAACTACTGCGGTACTGCCAGCAGGAGAGTATTGCGTTCACCGCCTTTTCGCCGCTCGGTGCCGCAAGTTACTACAGCCTCGGCATGGCCAGTGCTTCAGAATCATTACTCGATCATCGCATCGTGCAGTGTATTGCCCTGGAAAAACACCGGTCCGCCGCTCAGGTGCTGCTGCGGTGGGGCGTGCAACGAGGGACGTCTGTGATCCCGAAGACGTCAGAGGTCGCGCGGATGAAAGAGAATCTGCAGTTGTTCGATTTTGAACTGACGGCGGATGAAATGCAATCGATTTCAGACCTGGATCGACATCGCCGATTCAACGATCCTGGTGTGTTTTGTGAGTCGGCCTTTAACACGTTTTGCCCGATTTATGAGTGACCTTGCGCCAAATGACCAGCCGGAAGCTTCTCCCGAATCCAATCCGTACATGGCCGCCGACATGGCCGATCTGCCGGGAGACAACACTGGATCTGCGGTCAAGCGGCCCAGTATACGTTTCGTTGTGTTGTCAGTTCTTGGAGGTATGGTCATCGCGATTGTTACATTCTGCCTGACGTTCTTTGTGACGTGCGCCGGGATGCTTTCATCAGGCAACGGCCAGAATTTCAGTTTCGAGGTATTGGTGGCGATATCAACGCTGGTCGCTTTTGTCGCGGCAGTGTTATTCACATGGGCAATCCAGAAACGAATCGAAAGGAATAGAAAATAGAAAGGCAGGCGTCGCGATCTTCGAACCGATTTCACAATAGCGGAGAATCTCATGTCCGAACCACAACAACCTGAAGACAACCCGTACCTTGCAACTCAGGTTGCGGACATCGCAGGTTCTGTGTCTGATCGCAGTCAGCCAGGTACAGTGGCGATCGTATTTTCGGTTATGACAGGACTTGCCGTCGCGGTGCTGACGTTTTTCTTCACTTGTCTCGGGGTGAATTCGATTGACGGACTGGGGGGTGATTTGGAAATGGTCCTCGTGCTTGTGATCGCAGGCGTGACAACTGTCGCGGCTTTCGTTTTTACCGTCTGGGGATTTCTGAAGATTGTCCGTTCACTGAAGAGATGAAGCGAGGTTCCGGGTTTGCAGGTTGAGGTCTATGGTGTGAGGCTTTGGAAGGGCCGAGTCTTCGAGCATGATAATTTGTCCCCTAAGCTACAGGGCGGTTTTTTCTGCCAGGCGTTGACAGGAATGCAAGTCGCGGA
>JANOUN010001296.1:0-4841 GCA_031416875.1 Planctomycetota bacterium
TCACAAAGCGATCGTTCGTCGGGACGTCGAGGGTCATAGAGCAGGCCGATGCTCGTCTTCCGAATTGAGCCTTCCCAGACCGGCGTAAACGAATGAATCGAAAGATGGATGACGCGGCGACCTGCGTGGAAGTGGTTGTCGATGTGCGCCGTGACGTCATCTCTCCAGGGCTGCCAGTGTTTGTCAATGATCAACTGCTTATCGGCCGTCGGTAAAGCAGCGGTAAATTCAGAGAACAAGGACCGATGTCCGAGTGAACGATTGAGTTCCACGAGCAACCGAGACGTGGTTGATGAGAACAATGTCGCGCCCAGCATCTCCGACATCACCCGGGCCACACGCAGCGCGCCGGGATCCCAGCCGCGATGGGATTTGAGTACATCGTCAGCGCCGGAAAACAGGTGTCGGTATGCGGCGGGAATGTGATGGCCGCCATGCTCACAAGTCAGCACAATCACAGGGCTGTGTTGATCAGTGCCAGCCTGCCTGAATTGAGTCACCGGCTGCTCGGTTTTTCGGTTCATGGAGAGAACGTCGCTCCGGACTGCAACGACTGACAGAGGTCAGCGTAGATCGCTCGCAGGTCGCGTCGTTCTGACCCACAATCCTGAATGCTTTCCACAAGTCGGCGCGCCAGAGGCCCCTGCGACAGGATCACTCCCAGTGCCTTCGCACTGGACAAGTTCATGACTGGTGAGGTCTCTTCCATCAGATGTCGCCACAACTGTTTCACGGTGCAGTGCGTATCGCGGTAACCAAACAGTGACAGAAATGCTTTGTCGTCAATGACTGCTTCATCGGCCTCGCGGATCGACGCCGACAGGATTCTGTAAAGTGGTTCCACTTCGACACTCTGTTGTGCCAACGTGGAGCACCATTGTTCGCTGCAGAGTGCCTTCAGCACGGCGACAGCCGCCTGCAGCACCGCCAGATCTGCGGCAGGGCATTCCTGAATGTCGATCACCCGAATTTCAATGGAACCTCGCCCAAATCTCGCGATCGCGCCGCGAGAATTGAGGAATTCATCCTGAAGGACGCCATCCGGATCGTGTGGAGCGATGTCGTCGTACATTTGCTGAAAGACGCGGCGGCGGTAGTCTTCTTCAGTGAAGACCGGTTCCGGAATGACACGACCCGCCAGCGAGGGCACGCGCGCAGAATTGCTTTGATAAACGTCCAGCCTGTTGTCCAGAATTCCGGTCAGCCGACCGTCTTTCAGCGGCGAACTGGCTGCCAGTCCCGGTAGTATCGGCAACAGCAACCGCACGGCGGCGTGGAGTCGCCCGAACTGCTCGTCACCATTGAACGGCAGGTTCAGATGAACGCTTTGCAAATTTGCCCAGCCATGCCCCCGACAGTCAAAGATACGGTTGTAGGCTTCGTACACGCTGTTGTATTCATGCGGCCACAACTGCATTTCGCGAAACGGATCCATCCACGGATGCATGGCAGACGGCATCAGCCGACTGGAAGGATCCATGTCAGCCAGTCGTTCGTTGATGAGCCTCACATGCTGCTGAAAGTCGTCGGCCAGCAGCGTCAGGTCCGCTTCCGGAGCTGTCGTCTTCAGTTCGATAACATGCAGCGCCAGTTCGTTCGACCACGAAATCTTGCCAAGGTCGATTTCTGACTGAATCACTCCGCTCTCGGCTTCGATGAGTCGATCCGTGACGGGCATCACGTCGAGCGAATCCCGGGCCACGATCATGTATTCCAGTTCAACGCCGAACGCTTCGAAGAGGTTCAGCCGGGCAGGCTTCAGAACATCCGTTGCGCTCGCTGTTTCATCAGCCGACATCGTATCGCGCCCTCTTCTGTTCCATCCGTCGCACGAAGACTTCGACGATGCGACGATAGAGTTCATCCTTCAGGACGGCATCTTCAAACCCCGAATTGATGTTTGGATTGTCGTTCACTTCAATCACAACAAACCGCCCGTTGGACTCTTTCACATCGACGCCGTATAAGCCGTCACCGATGAGATTCGCGGCTTTTAATGCCGCTTTGACGGCCTTTGGCGGAGCCAGTTCCACCGGCAGTGTTTCGACTTTTCCGTAGCGACCACGTCCCTTTTCTTCCTGCCGAATGATCTGCCAGTGGCCGGGAGCCATGAAATAGCGGCAGGCATAGAGCGGTTTGCGATCCAGAATTCCGATTCGCCAGTCAAACGTAGTCGGCAGATATTCCTGTGCGACGAGCAGATCGGATTCCCCGAAGAAATCTTCCAGATGCTCTTTGAGTTCTTCGTCCGACTTGACTTTCACGACGCCAATCGAAAACGAGCTGTCGGGTTTCTTCAGGACGCACGGAAACCCAAGGCGTTCGCCGATCTGATGCGCATTGTCGCGATGCACGACAATGGATGTCGGAATATCGATCTTATGCCGCGTCAGCATTTCGGCAAGGAATACTTTGTTCGTACAGCGACAGATCGAAACCGGATCGTCGATGACGACCATCCCTTCACTCGCCGCTCGGCGCGAAAACCGATACGTGTGGTGATTGATGGCCGTGGTTTCGCGAATAAACAACGAATCAAATTCCAGCAGACGACCGCTGTCGTCGCGCGTGATGAGTTCGGCGTAAACTCCCTGCTCTCGCGCGGCCTTGACGAACTTGTTCAATGCCGCCGGATCGGATGGCGCGTTGTCCTTTTCCGCCGGATTCTCCAGAATTGCCATGTCGAAGCGCGTACGGCGCGGTGACTTCAGGGACGATGCCCGACCCGAAAAGTATCGCGTGGCGGATTCGGCCACGAACTCGCGATGAGTCTCCGGAACTTCCGCACCCGACACTGCAGCAATCTTTCGAATCTGCCAGCGATCGTCCCGCCTGCTGAATTCGAATTTCATCAGCGGCACGGGAAACAGATTGAACAGATGCAATGCCAGCCGCTCATGACGCTTGGCAAAGTTGCGACCGAAGTACACGCTGAGAACGAATTCATCTGATGTCAGCGGTCCCAGATTCTGCTGAATGAGTTCATCAATTTCGTCAGGGATTAAACGGGAGACGGATCGTGTCTTAAGATCCTGCACCGTAATCACACCCGGCAGCGGTTTGTGTCCGCGCGCTTCAGCCAGCAGCGACACATAATATCCCAGGCTCTGATAGCGATATGAACGGCACAGATTGAAGACGCGTGTTGATCGTGATCCGGCCGAATCGGTGGATTCCGGTGAGGTGAGGTAGTTCCAGGCATCAATTTTATCGACACCCGGAATATCAAACGGCCAGTCGTCCGGGTTCGACGTCACAATCAAAACAGGCATTACCGATCCATTGAGAGCTGGCAGTACGATCCAGACTCAGGAGAATCCATCTCCTTGAAATTCAGTCTGACCGCGATGACCGAAGTGTAACTGTCCTGTGGCTCAACCAAACGCCTACATCCGGATTCCAGGGAAAACTTCCAGAATTGATTCTTGCCGGTGGCGATGATAAGTTGGTTGCACTATGCCGCGCGCGGTTGAGGATGGCACATTCATTTAATCGCGTGGGCAACGCCCCGCGCTTCGTATTTCAAATTTCAAATCTCAAATACGAAATCTCAAATAGAACAATCGCGGCCCGCTGGGCACGCGGTTAAACGAGCCAAACCATGAGTGCGGAAAACACTGTAATACTCCACGCGATCATGCCGGACTCATTTCTGGCCGCGCAGTAAAAATTGGTTGGGGATGGGTGCCTGTTTCGGTTCTATTTATGCCTCTCAGCCAGCGTCGCGATGCCAGAGCAGAATTCAGGTTGTTGGCAGTGCCTGGGCAAGCGACAGCCTGTATACTCGCTCAATGTCCTGAAAATCTCCTCTTGATCGGAACCGTGCGCATGAAATCTCGTGCCTCTTCGATAACCAGATTCTCTGTTGTCCTGCTCATCGTTTTCGGCACCGTGACGCCTTCGTCTGGTTTCATTGATGAAGTCGCGCCACAGGTAAACTCAGACGATCAGGATCTGCGGGTTGAGAAACTCAACGCCGAACTCATCGAATCGCTGACAAATCAACTCAAGGAGAAAGAGACGATTGATCCCGCGGCCGCCGATGCCGTGAGTCAGTATTCAGCACGCGGCGACGTGTTCATGTTTCTCGGTGAATTTGAAAAGGCGGAAGCCGACTATTTGTCAATGGTGAAATTGAAACCAGACCTTGATGCGTCGCACTGGCGACTCGGGATCGCGATGTTCTTTGCGAATCATCCCAAACAGGCAGCGGCGCAATTCGACAAATACAATTCCTTTGACAACATTGACCGGGAAAATGGAATCTGGCGATACCTGTCACACTACCGCGCGTTCGGCAAGGATGAAGCACGCCGACAGTTGCTGCGATACGAACAAGACGATCGGCCTCCGTTTAAGGAGGTGTATCGACTGTTCGACGGAAGCCTGACTGCTGAGGAAGTTCTGAAAGCTATCCCAGATGATCCTGCAGCCGCCTCACGCGAGTCGCGATTGTTCTACAGTCATCTGTATATTGGCATGAACCAAGTGGTTGAAGGCAACACGGACGATGCAAAAATCTCCTTGCGGACAGCGACTCTGAATTCGTGGCCCAGGAAGGCCGGATACGGCCCTGACTATATGTGGCACATCGGACGGTTGCAGTATCTGGCACTGCAGAAGGAAAAGGTCAAGGTGACTCCGTAGCGTGATTCTCTGAGTCAAGTGGTATTCCATAGGGAATCGCTGGGCATGCACTCACCCAGGTTCAGAATGGCATCCGGAGTTTTGAAATTCGTAGGGTGTGACAAGCAGCTGACAAGCTGCGAAGGCACACCACGTTTCCGCTGAATCCTCGGTGTGCCCGCGCTCGCGTTGCTCGCTTGTCACACCCTACAGAA
>JANOUN010001297.1:0-12022 GCA_031416875.1 Planctomycetota bacterium
GAGCAACGACAGCAGGCCCTGATGATTCCGGAACTGGAAAAGGAACTTCATCGAAATCGTGACTGGACTGAGAGTGATCCCGACCTGCTGGCAGAAGTTCGTAAAAAAGAAATGGAGCTGATGGAGAAACGACACAACGTACCAGTCCATATGCTGGATATTCACCTGGAAAAGGGCATGCACTGCGTTGACTGCCATTTCATCCAGGATGTTCATGGCGACACAAAACTGTATGGCGAAGTGCGTGCCGCCATCGAAATCCAGTGCATCGACTGTCACGGAACCGCCACTCAACCGGCTGCCCAACTGGTTGAAGGACGGCCTCAGTTGCGAACATCCGGACCTGCTGCTGCAGAGCGGGATGGCATTACCGTGGGGCGCAATCTCTCGGAAATGCGGACTCCGTTTGGTAAACGCCGGTTCGAGAATATGGGCAACCGGATCATTCAGAACTCCATGGTGGAAGAGGACCTCAGCTGGGAGCTGACTCAGGTGGCGGACACCATTGATCCCACACACAGGAAATACAATCCGGTTGCGGCTCTGGCAAAAACCGTTCGTCTGGGCGACGACGATACATTTGCCTGGGGCAATATCGCCGAGGACGGACGACCATGCGCGCACAACAACAATGCGATGTCATGTATCGCTTGTCACTCGTCGTGGAATCCCAGTTGCTACGGCTGCCACCTTCCGCAGAAGGCAAACGAAAAGATGCCCAGTTTGCATAACGAAGGTGATATTTCCCGAAATCACGTGGCTTACAATTTCCAGACACTTCGAGATGAAGTCTATATGCTGGCACGGGATGGCAACGTGACCGGCAATCGGATCGGGCCCGCACGCTCGTCATGTGCTGTGCATGTCGGCTCGTACAATGTGAATCGCGAGGCGGTGTATCTCCAGCAGCAAACGATCTCTGCAGAAGGTCTGAGCGGAATTGCATTCAGCACAAACGTCCCTCATACAGTCCGTGGCAAAGGCGAAACAAAATCATGCACCGACTGCCACTTGTCCGCAGACAACGATAACAATGCGCTGCTGGCGCAACTCCTGATGCAGGGTACAAACTATCTGAATTTTATCGGTCGCAACTGCTGGGTCGGTGCCGGGGATCATGGATTGTTTGCAGTCCCGGTGACTGAACGGGATGAACCTCAGACGGTGATCGGAAGCTCAATGCATCGCGTCGTGTATCCGGAACGATTCCACGAGCACGAAAAGCATCACCGCGAACTGGAACATGCTCACGAGCATCCAGGGAACGACATTGGTGACAACATTTTCAGTCCGCACAAGGAAAACAAAGTCCTGAGTATTCAAGTCCGCGGCGAATACTGTTACGCCGCCTGCGGTGAGGGTGGTGTCCGGATTTATGACGTCGCTTTTGTCGATCACAAAGGCTTCTCGGAGCGAATTTTGACAGCTCCTGTCTCTCCGCTGGGGCAGAAATTCTATGTCAAGACGGAATTCGCCACGGATATTGCCGCGCCGACAACCATTGCGCCAGACCCCACACGGACTCATAAGCCAGAAAATCATGAACAGCCGGTGCATGCGATGTATGGTTATATTTACGCCACAGACTTTCACGAAGGCCTGATTCTGATCGGAGTCGGAACTCTGCTTGACGGTAATCCGCTGAACAACTTTGTGAAGAAGGATGTCGTCTTTAACCCCGGTGGCCTGCTGCACGGTGCCAGATCCGTTACGATCTTCGGAACATACGCGTATGTCTGCTGCACTGCGGGCCTGGTGGTTGTTTCAATTGACGATCCCGAGCATCCGATCGTGACATCCGTGATCGGGGCTGACCAGCTTCGGAATCCCAAAACGATCGAGATGCAGTTTCGCTATGGCTTTCTGCTGGACGACGATGGTCTGAAGGTACTCGACGTCACCGTACCGTCCGAGCCAAAGTTAACCGCGTCACTGCCCATGGAATCTTCGCACAACCTGTACGTGGCGCGAACCTACGCCTACATCGCGGGAGGAAGTGCTGGTCTGATCATCGTGGATGTGAAAGACCCGACAAATCCGCGAATTGATCAGATCTACAATGCTCGCGGTCAGATCAATGAACTGCATGACGTCAAACTTGGAATTACCTACACAAGCGAATTTGCGTACCTTGCGGACGGAAAAAATGGCTTGCGAGTCGTTCAGTTGACTTCGCCGGAGACACCCGGAAGTTCCGGCTTCAGCCCAAGGCCAACGCCGGAGTTGGTCGCGACTTTCAGAATCCCGAAAGGAGGCGCAGCCCTGTGTGTCTCGGAGGGTGTCGATCGAGACCGGGCGATTGATGAATCTGGTAACCAGATTGCCGTCTTCGGACGAGTTGGTGCGGGACCGCTGAGCCTGGCGGACCAGAAACGGATGTACCTTCGCGCGAACGGCAGTCCATGGACCGTCTTTGATGTACCGAGAGACTGGAACATGAACGACGCTCGCTCGCGCGAAGTCGATCTGCATTTAAGGATCGCAGATTTCTACGGCCCCAGCCTCCATCCGGCCGTTCGCAGTTTCCGACGGCAGGGCTCTGAAAACTCGTTGCCAAAGGACAGCCGACCCGATCCCGAATGATCCTTCGCGGAATGGGTATGTGTGCGAACTATCGCTGAAAATGAATTGAATCCAGATTCATCAGACCGCCTGCCTGTTGGCCCATCATCCTTTGAAGCCGCCTTCGCGTTTGGCGACGGCAGTGGTCCGCTGGCAAACACAGCGTTCACACTCACACGACCGGGCGAGTCCGGATCGATCGCAGCCACGTTGTTCACATCCATTTCGTAGTCATCGTTCGTGCCATCTTCTGCATCTTTGACGAACAATTCGCAGCGAATCGGTTGTTGAGCATCAAAGAAATCGCATGCTCCGGCGTCGGAGCTGACTTCGTCCCAGTACACAAAACCCGTTTCCTGATCGACCGTCATTCGCCACGGGTTACGGCATCCCATCGCATAAATCCTGGGGCGGTCCTTGGCACCGTCCTTGATAAAGAACACGGTTCCGTCGGAAGCCACGGCCAGTTCCATGGGTTAAATCAGTCAGGATTCTTAAGCACCTTGTCAGCCGATGCGAGCGGAATCACAAAACACTCGATCTGGACAGGTTTTCTGCGACACCTTGTGGCTCGTTGTTGCTGATCCGGCTGAAAGTCCGCTTAGAATCAGGACTGATCACAATCCTCGATTGTCGTCTTTCGCTCCGTGAAAGAAACGCCCCTTTTGCAGAGCAAAAGGCGACACTCAATCGCTTCCGGATGTAAAACAAGTGCCATTCGGCTAGCGCCATTTCCCTCATCAAGTCCATGCCATTCAGCGTAAAGCCGGGACTACAAGCGAATCCCGGACAGTCGAACTAAGGACCGACTGTCGGCAAATCGCTGCTTACAGACAACCCGAGGCTTTGGCGCATGGGCCGCACTGTCACCGGGTCATAATTGGCATGGTGCACGAAGCAATGACCTATCGACCGGGCGGTCAGCAGCGACGTACTGATCGCAGAAAATCCCTGCCAACCGATGGCCATGTGACAGAGCCATTCGCTCCGGCCAATGAAGTCATGACCCGAGTCAAGCTTCCAGTCGGGTCTCAACACTTTGCGGATGCGATGCGAGAGATTCTTCGCCCAGCTTTGCTGTGGTCTGAGGCCATCAATAATCCACATCGCGTCCAGCAACGGTGTGCAGTTACGGACACCGGGGCGGGCTGTCACTGAATCTGGACAATCCCCGCGCACCGCATTCATCAGCAATCCCGTCCAGTCGACTCCACCGAGGTAACCGAGATGCACTGCCGGATTTGCACGCGGATTGGCATCGATCAGCCGGGGTGTCCCATCGTCGTGATCCACAATAAAATCCAGACCCAGGAAACCAGTCCATTGCGTCGCATTGGCCAACCGTTCTGAAAGTGCCTCGATTCGAGGATGGCTGATCGATTCCCGGTGCGAGGACGTGCCCCCGTTTTCCGGAAAGCAACGCAACGGACGATAGATGACTTCCCCCAGTTTGCGACCTTCGTGACACAACATCAGGGTATAGATCGCATCGCCATGAATCTTCTGCTGCACAAACGGAGGCTCGGCGTGGCGGCGCGATTCGCGTGCATGCAGGAGTCCAAAACGCTCAACCAGCTCTGGCATCGTTTCGCAGTATTCGCGGCCAACGCTGTTGTTGTTGGTTGGCAGTTTCAGCACGACAGGAAAACGCAGCGCACCGATCTCGCGTTCCAGTTCAAGTGGATTCGGACGGGGCACGGTGGGAGGCGTTGGGATGTTCAGTTCGCAGCACAAGTCGTAAAGGCTGGGTTTATGGTGCAGCCGCCACATCACATCAAATGGTGCCAGCGGGAGTGACGTCAGTGATTCCACCTCGTCACGAAATTCTGCCAGCAGCAGGGACTCTTCAAAAGTGGGCAGCAGCATGTCGTAAGGCCGCGACTTGAGCTCCCGGATGAGGGCCGAGAGATACCCGGCCGGATTGCCTGCAAGTGACGGCGTGCGCAGCCACCTCGTTCGCGGAATGGACTTGCCAACGGACCACCAGTGATGATCGGCGACCGTCACTTCAATTCCGGCTGCGGTCAAACCCTGAATCAGCCTCGCTGTAAAGAACATCGAGGAACCAGTCACAAGAACTCGCATGATGCCGATGATGTCCGCAAGGTCATCGACGAGGTCGTGATGGTGCATGGATGACTTGCGGATCTGATCGAGATTCCGAGGCGTTGTCAAGTGCCATGTCATTCAAGTGCGATGATTCGCGTGAGACTTTCGGCGAGACTTCGGCTTGGAAAAGGGGTCAGGAACCAATCGTGCGCAGCACCCTTCGGGCCATCTGGCTATTGGTTCCTGACCCCTTTTCCAAGCCTTGACAGGCCCTAATCATCAAGCACTTTGACAACAATCCCTGTCATGTCATCCTGAGAATGACGGTCCTCGGCATAACTGCGGGCGGCTTGCCGAAGCGCATTAAAAATTTCCTTCGCACTGGCTTGCAGGTTGGCAGCAACTGTCTCGACGATACGATGCTCGCCAAAATTCACGCCCTGTGGATTCCGCGCCTCGCGAAATCCATCCGTGAGAATGAGCAGGATATCACCGGATTCCAGAAGCACCTGAGATGACGGCTCGTAGATGAAGTCCGCAAACATGCCAAACGGAACACCGCTGGAGGCAGCTTCATGTTTCAGTCGTCCATTGCGGTCGACAATCAGCATGTGTTCACCAGCGCCGCCATAAATCACCGATCGTGTTCCCGCCTGCAAGCGTGCCAGCGAGAGCACGGCAAACTGGCCATTCAGGTTCCGCTTGCAGACCAGTTGATTGCAGCAGTGCAGCATATCCTGAACGTCCGAGTGAGTTTCGGCGAGCACTTCCAGGTACGCAGCGATGGTCGCACTCAGGATGGCCGGGCCAAATCCCTTGCCGCTCACATCGCCAACCGCCATCCCCAGTGAACCGTCGGGGAACACAAGATAGTCAAACCAGTCGCCACAGGTCTTCCTGGCGGGATGTGACCCACCAAAAACTTCGAAACCCTTCAGCTGAGGATGCTCCGCTGGCAGGAGCGCTTTCTGAACCAGGCGTGCGAAGCCAATTTCTCGATCGATCAGTCGCCTGTCCGTGACATCCATCGCTACACCAATGGTCCCGACGACGGTCGATTTTGGATCGAAGCGAGGATTCACCCGAGCTTCAAAATTCCTTCCCCGCCATAAAGTCTCGATCGCCGTGGACTTTCCTTCGAGCGCGCGCTGATGGGCTTTAATGACTTCGTCGGACTCATCCGTGATGTGAAAGCACTCTTCAAGCGTCAGCCCCACAACGTGCTGCGGATCTCTGCCGAGGATCTGAACCTCGGCACCAGCAACGCTGTTGATTTTCAACTCAGGATCTGTCGTCCAGATGATCGCCGGTACATGGCTGAGAACCTGGTTAAAGTGATTTTCACGTTCCACGACTTCACGCTGAAACTGATGCCGGTCGATGGCGTATTGCAATACACGCGCGACTGCGGAACCGGGATAAGCACCCTTCACAAGATAATCCTGAGCCCCCCCGCGGATCGCCTCCTTCGCAAGAGTCCGATCGTCGATACCTGTCATCACAACGACAGGGATGTCGCGGTTCGCAGAAACGACACGATGACAGGTCTCCAGTCCTTCGCTGTCCGGCAGCCACAGGTCAAGCAATACGACGTCAAACGCTGAAGCGACAAGCTTCTTCAGGGCTTCACTCAGTGACCCGGTACAAGTCAATTGATAGTCGAAGCCTTCGACCTGCTGCAACGACTGTGTGACGAACATTTGGTCAACCGGATTGTCTTCCACCAGCAAGATTTGCATGCAGACCTCCGGGAATTTTTTTGGGCATACAACAGCACGGCCGTTGAACAGCCCAGATTGCTTACGGACTACTTCGTCGCCCCCATATATTAGTGCGACAGTCACGGGTTGAAAAGGATTGTTTACAGGATTACGATGCGGGACGCAATTATTCTGACATGGATGAAATCGACCTGGCCAGTGAGTCAGGAAAGCAAACTGCTGACGGCCATGGAACAGAAATGACTGACGCCATGAACTCTGAAAGCACTTCCGGTGCACGGAACAACGAACTCCTGAGCGTGACGCAGCAGGAATGTGCCGAGCGAATCCAGTGGATCTTTAACACCACACTCGACGCCGTCGTCACGATCGCTGAAGACGGCACGGTCACGGACTGGAATCGGCAGGCGGAGAGCATCTTCGGATGGCACCGCGCGGAAGTGCTGGGCAGAGTTCTGACCGACTTGATTATTCCTCCCCGGTATTGCGACGCGCACCGGAATGGTCTGAGTCGTTTCCTAAAGTCAGGCGAAGGTCCTGCCTTAAACCAGCGGCTGGAACTCAGCGCGCTCCGCCGCAATGGCGAGGAGTTCCCAATTGAGCTGACAATTTCTCCGATCCGGGTTGGATCGCAATTTGAGTTCTGTGCCTTTCTGCGGGACATCGGCGAACGATCCCGCGCTGCGGAACAGATTGCTCTGGCTCACGATCTCGCCACGCGGAATCTGGCCGAGGATGCTGCCGCAGCAAGGAAGCGAGCGGAGCAGGCCGAAGATCGCTTGAATCTGGCACTGAAATCAGCGTGCGTGGGGACATGGAGCTGGGACGTGGAGGAGGACTTGATTCATTGGGACGACTACATTCCCGCGCTGTTTGGCAGAGAAACCGGAACGTTGCCCCGGACTTACGACGAATTTCTGACGCTGGTGCATCCGGACGATCAGAATCAGCTCACGTGTGCCGTGCAGCGGGCGGTCGAAGACGATGTCCCGTTTGACACGGAGTACCAGGTACTCTGGCCGGATGGCAGCATTCACGCCGTAGGTGCGCGAGGGAAGGTCTATCGGGATGAGCTGGGCCGCGCCTTGAGTATGACAGGAGTTTGCTGGGACATCACTGATCGGGAACGCTCCGAACGTGCCCTGGCAGCGGCGAACGCGCAGCTCGCAGGAGTGCTCGATGCCTCGACGCAGGTCGCGATCATTGCGACGGATATCGACGGACTGATTACGGTCTTCAATACGGGCGCGCAGAATCTGCTCGGCTATTCCGCAGAGGAAATGATCGGGAAGCAGAGCCCTGGTGTCTTCCACCGGATGGATGAGGTGATCGCCCGCGGTGACGAGTTGACTCGCGAGCTGGGACACCGTGTGGAAGGGTTCGAAGTTTTTGTGGCATACGCGAAGCTGGGACGATTCGATCGCCGTGAATGGACTTATGTCCGTAAAGACGGCAGTCAGTTTCCCGTCAGCCTTGTCGTCACCGCTGTGAGGAACACGGTCGGTGACGTTACGGGATTTCTGGGATTAGCCGAAGACATCACCGAACGAAAAAACTCAGAAGAGCGTTTCCGTGCCATGGTGGAAGCCGCTCCGACCGCGATGCTGGTGGTCAATGTCAGCGGCGACATCGTCCTGATCAATCGCCAGGTGGAAGAACTCTTTGGTTACCAGCGTCAGGAGTTGATTGGTCGGAGCGTGGAGGTGTTGATGCCCGAGCGGTTTCGCGCCGAGCACCCTGCGCTTCGCCAACAGTTCTTTCGAAACTCTGTCCCGCGAGACCTGGAAGCCGACCTGAAGCTATTCGCTGTCCGCAAAGATGGCTTTGAATTCCCGGTCAAGGTCGGACTCAGCCCGATTGAGTCCGCTGAGGGCCAGGTCATGATTTGCGGAGTCATGGATATGAGTGACCAACAGCGGACGCTGGATGCAATTCAGCAGGCAAAAGACGCCGCAGAGGCCTCCAACCGCGCCAAGAGTTCGTTTCTGGCCAACATGAGTCATGAAATCCGGACGCCCATGAATGGCATCATCGGCATGGCGCAACTGCTGTCTCAAACAGACTTGCGATCGCATCAGCGCGACTATCTGGCGACCGTTGAAGAGTCCGCGCACATCCTGCTGCGATTGCTCAATGACATTCTCGATTTTTCCAAGATCGAGGCGGGCAAACTGGAATTGGAATGCCAGGACTTTCGCATCTCGGAATGTGTCGCTCGCGCCTCGCAAATGCTGGCGTTGCGCGCCGCTGAGAAAGGGTTGGAGATGGCATGCCGGGTTTCACCGGAAATCCCGGACCATCTGCGCGGAGACTGCGGTCGCTTGCAGCAGGTGCTGGTGAATCTGTTGAGCAATGCCGTGAAATTCACCGATGCTGGCAAGGTCCTTTTGGACGTAAATGTCGATTCAATTACGCCCGACACGGTCTGTCTGCATTTTGCAGTCCGAGACACGGGGATAGGGATTCCAGCCGACAAACTGGGCCGGATTTTTCGGCCGTTTGAACAGGCCGAAGACTCGACGACGCGGCGTTACGGAGGGACAGGGCTGGGGCTGACGATTTCGGGACAGTTAGTGGAAATGATGCAGGGCCGAATCTGGGTTGAGAGCGAATTTGGCTGTGGATCGACGTTTCACTTCACCGCTCAGTTTAAGATCTCACCCGACCAGCATCAACACGCACCGACAGAACTCACGAAACTGAAGAATCTGCGAGTTCTGGTGGTCGATGACAACCATACAAATCGCCGGATCCTGAGCGAGATGCTGCAGTATTGGCAAATGCAGCCGATTGTCGCCGACTCCGCCGCCGCCGCCCGACGGGCTCTGCAGAATGCGGACATGCAGGGGCGTCCTGTTCGACTGATCCTGCTTGACCACCACATGCCCGGTGAAGATGGATTCCAGTTTGCAGAAAGCGTCTGCGAAAACCTGAAACAGAATCAATGTCCGGTGATGATGATTTCATCGGGCTCAGCTCCGGTCGATGCAGAACAATGGCAGAAATACGGTATCAGTCGATTCATGACAAAACCCGTGATTGCAGCGGAGTTGCTCAACGAGATGTTGCACCTGTTCGGACAGTTCACAACAGTGGTGCCGCAGGCGGCCGCCGCGGCCAGCGACTGTCTTATTCAGCCACGTCGTATCCTGCTGGTCGAAGACAATGAGATTAATCGCCGCGTCGCGCTGGGACTTCTCCATGCACGCGGACATCAGGTGGTGGTGGCTGAGAACGGAAAAGTGGCGGTTGATACATTCGACGCACACGAGTTTGATGTGATCCTGATGGACATGCAGATGCCCGTCATGGACGGCTATGAAGCGACGGCCTCAATCCGGAATCGCGAACGTCAGACTGGCGGTCATATTCCCATCGTGGCCATGACGGCCGAAGCTCTCAAAGGAGATCGCGAACGCTGCCTGGAAGCCGGCATGGACGACTATGTGGCAAAACCCATCGTGGCTGCGGAAATGTATCAGGCAATCGAACAGTTTCCTGCCGTTTGTCTGGCTTCTGATGGGGGACATTTGAAGGCTGCCAGAGACGGTTCCTCACGGACTGAACATGCCTCCGACCTGCCGGATCGCGTCGATCTCGATACCTCACTGCATATCCCTTCCGAGGCAGTCGCGGCAGAAATCAGCGCATTGCCGAAGATCGACTGGAAGGGAGTCAAAGAATTGCTGGCCTGCGGGATTGACGAGTTGCACGCTTTCGTGGAACTGGTGGAAAAGGAAATTGCCAGCCAGCTGGCAGAGGTGCGAAGCGCGCTGGTCGCCCGTGATTCAAAACTGTTGCGGCGTTCCGCACACTCGCTGAAGGGCTCGGTCAACTATTTCGGCGATGAGGAACTGTTTCAGGCCGCATTCGCCCTCGAACGCAGCGGCCGTGAAGAATCATTTGAGGGGACTGCCGAGCAACTGACGACGCTCGAACGTGAGGTGGCCAGATTTATGGCGGCCCTGGCGATCGGGCCACCCGATTCGATATTCTGACGGGGCAGATTCGCCTGCTTCTTTAACGGTCGGTGTCGTTACTTCGACGGTCACAGATTGGTTGAGAAAGGTGTCTGGAACTCTCCGGCATCAGGTTCTTCTCATACATTCTGATGCCTCCAAAGTTCCAGACACCTCTTTCAACGCGATTTCCTGCACGTGCTCGTGAATCCGGGACAGTCGAATCACACAGAACGGCAGGAAGTGCCGATCGGGGACGGCATGCAGTAAAGCCGTCCAGCCGGAACCACATTCCTGCCTGGTCGAGTTTACCGAAGTCATCACTTGTGCCGATTATTCTGCCATCGTTGGTTCATTTGCGAAGTGAATCAACGCTGTGTTTTCTGCTGACCGGATAACCGGAGGCGGGAACTGATTCCCGTAAGAAATGTGTCGTCGAGGGAATCATGTCTCTGCCCGATTGCCACGGAAGGCGAAGGTCCAATGATGAAGTCCAGCCCAAAATTCTGCATGAGACTTTGCAGCGGGCTGTTGTCGCTCGTTCTGCACACATCCGTCGTCTGCGCACAGGACGATCACGGTGATGTCTCGCAAAGCCTGATGGCACAAACGTTTTCTTCAGAACCAGACTGGCTGACTGTCAGTCATGATTCCCAATCAGGCACTCTGCTGACCGATTCTCTGCGAGTCACTGCACCTGAAGGCTCGTCAGATGAGCCTGAGCTGTCGGGTGAGCAAAGCCTGGGGGCCGAAGCCAATCCTTTTGAAGCGAACCTGAACCAACTGCAGAAACGCATCGATCAGCTGGAGGCTTCAGAGAAAAAGCGAGCTGATTCGGACAAGAAGAAGAAAGAAGACGAAACAAAAAAAGCCGAAGGCTGGCAGGATATGTCGACGGACAAATGGACGGTCAAGCTCGCCGGGCACGTGCAGCTGGATTACATCAATTGGGCCAATGCTGATCCAGCGATTAAGGCGGCTCAGGATTACTTTGAATTCCGTCGCTTGCGGCTTGTGGCAGATGGTACGGGCTATGGCCAGTGTGACTTTCGGCTGCAACTGACGCTGGAGCCGGAAACCGCAGGAACAAATGCCCCTGGGATCGTGACTTCGCCCGACGTCAAAGATGCCTATTTCTCGATGAATGAAATCCCTGGCCTGGGACGTGTGCGAATTGGAAACTTCTTCGTCCCGTTTGGAATCGAACAGGTCACAAATGACACAATGAACATCTTCATGGAACGTTCCATTCCGACTCAGGGTGTCTTCACTGCGGATCGAGAAGTCGGCATCGCGTTGTATAACCATTCGGACGACCAAAGCGTGACGTGGGCCACAGGAATCTTCATTGACAGTATCAGTGAAAGTCTGAAAGAGCGGATTGATGACAATCAGGGTTGCCGCATCAGTGGTCGCCTGACATGGACTCCATTCTATGATGAACCATCAAATGGTCGCTACCTGATTCACACGGGCATCGGTGTTTTGCACACTCAGGATCAGGACCACAGAGTCCGCGTCCGTGCACGACCTCAGGTTCGCGAAGGTCCGTTTCTGATCGACAGTGGTTCTCTGGACGCGAGTTCCTATACCACCGGAAATCTGGAATTCGCGGCGGTGATGGGACCAGTCACACTGCAAAGCGAAGCCTACGCTTCCAGTGTCAACATGACATCCGGCGGAGCACAAACGTTGACCGGCGCATATGCTCATCTGAGTTATTTTCTGACC
>JANOUN010001298.1:0-4581 GCA_031416875.1 Planctomycetota bacterium
GAAGCTTGCTGCAGAGCCATTGACATCTACAACGGCAGCAATTGCACCCGGAACTCTGCAACAATCCCACCCGTTGCCCCAGGTTTTGGTCGCACTCGTTGTGATCATATCGGTAGCTCGGCTTTTGGGTTTTGTCTGCCAGCGTCTGGGGCAACCTCGCGTCATCGGGGAGGTCATTGCGGGAATCGCCCTGGGACCTTCGCTCTTTGGTCGAATTGCTCCGGATGCCATGGTGTTCGTGTTCCCGTCAGTCGTCTTGCCGATACTCGAAATCCTCGCGCAACTTGGCGTAATCCTGTACATGTTTCTCGTGGGACTGGAACTGAATTCTGGAGTGTTGCGTTCGCGGGCTCATGCCACAGTCGCGATTTCTCATGCCAGCATCATTGGGCCATTCCTGCTGGGCGCGGCACTGGCACTCACCGCCTATTCCAGCTATGCACCAGCCGGAGTGACGTTTACAAGTTTTGCATTGTTTCTCGGCGTTGCGATGTCGATTACTGCTTTTCCGGTATTGGCCCGGATTCTTACTGATCTGCGGTTGGACAAAACAGCACTGGGAGTCATCGCACTCAGTTGTGCGGCGGCCGACGATGTGACAGCCTGGTGTCTGCTGGCTTTCGTCGTTGGAGTGGCCAAAGCGGATGTGTATGGCGCCCTGGTGACCGTCATTTTGGCGGGTTGCTATATCGGAGTCATGTTCGGGGTTGCCAGGCCATTGTTGATACGATGCCTGGCACCGTTGAAGAACGCAGAACTCTCAGTGAATGTGACCGCCTGGGTATTGGTTGCTGTGCTCGCATCAGCGGTCATAACAGAAGTGATCGGTATCCACGCCATCTTCGGGGCCTTCCTGCTGGGTGCCGTCATCCCGCACAACAGCCATATTGCCAGATCATTTCGACACAAACTGGAAGACGTTGTTTCAATCCTGCTGCTTCCCGCCTTCTTCGCCTACACGGGGACCAGAACACAGATCGGTCTGCTTTCCGACTGGTCCGACTGGTGGTTTTGTTCATTGATCATTCTGGTGGCGACTCTTGGAAAATTTGGTGGCACTCTGGTCGCTTCGCGATTCACAGGTCTCGACTGGAGAACTTCGGCGTCACTTGGAATCCTGATGAATACGCGAGGATTGATGGAGTTGATCGTGCTCAACATTGGTCTGGATCTCGGCATCATCTCTCCAACATTGTTTGCCATGATGGTCCTGATGGCCCTGGTCACTACGATCGCAACGACGCCGATTTTGCGAATGCTGTTGCCAGAATGCTCTGCACCTCCGCTTGAGAATCAATAGCTCAATGCGGTTCTGGTCGCACGGATTCCGTGGTCCAATGGCTTGGACTTGTTTTAGGATTGTCGTCTTTCGCTCCGCGAAAGAAACGCCGCTTTTGCAGAGCAAAAGGCGACACTCTTTGACGTTTTTTTGGCGTGGGAATAAGGGTTCATCGACAAATCGTGTGCGCGAGTCCGACTGGAGCCATACTTTGGCTGTCGTTCGTGTGCGCGGTGCTTTTTGTGATTCACCGCGAAGCGGTTTGAGAGATTAGCCGGTGGTCAGCGAAGCGCCACCACCGGTTCGTGTATGAAATTTCGTCCGCACCCTGAAAAGGGTGCCAGATTCCTGGCTTCTGGCATCCCTTCAGGATGCGTGTCTCCTGGGTTGATTGACCGGTGGTGCGTCTGTCGGCGACCACCGGCTAATTTCTGACATCCTTTCAGGATGAATCGCAATCACGTCAACCAAAAATGGGACGCGCACTTTATTTGTCGTTGAACCGATCTTCGAACGCTTCGCAAAGTTACTGCGAGAAATCAACGCTGATCACAACGCTGATCGATACGATCAACATGCGAGGACAGTGAGAGAAGCACTTGAACGCACCGCGTGGGACGGCGAATGGTATAGACGTGCATTCTTCGACGATGCCACACCGCTGGGCTCGCAGACCAATGACGAATGCCAGATCGATTCGCTGACACAGTTATGGGCGGTCATTCGAAACACAACGACCTGGCACGTTCACGCGATTCGCAACTCGTCCGAAGTTTCGAAGATTTGCAATGTGAATCTCATCGAAGACGGCCATGAGCATCACATTGAGCTGGGTTTTGGCCAGCAGCGCAGCACACACCAGGAAGGGTCGGAGGTTTAGGTTGTCTTTATCTTTCCGGCAGGGGAACGACCGAACCCGGCTTTCTGACGGTCGATCGTCGACCAATTTCTCCCCCAGGAGGCTGATTTTTCGTCAGATTTTCCGAACTCATGTCATTAAACTTCTCGTTCGGCATTTTCTGCCGGTATGGCACGGAAAGTGCTAAAGTCACTGTCGTGTGGGCACGGATAGGATTCTGCCCAGGGAATCGTTTCCATTGGATTCGACGTGCATTCGAACGTCGCAAACAATTCAGGAAATCGTGCGGTAAGCCATTTGACAGGGAGGATCGGAAAATGCTGGTACTGACAAAAAAATGTGGTGAAGTGATTGCTATCGGCGATAATATTCGTGTGGAAGTGCTTGATATGAAAGGTGGCCGCGTTCGACTCGGGATCACAGCACCTCGCAACGTCTCCGTGCATCGATCTGAAGTACTGGCCGCCATCGAAGCTGCACGCTCCACCGAGGCTAAATGTACTTCGGCCCGCAGTGCATAGCGGTCGTTTATCCGGCCGTCGGCAAATTTACTTTCTGCCATGCAGTGAGCGCCAGCGAAAGTTGGTGAAGCTGGTCAGACAGTCAGGCCACTCGGGTTCAGCGACTTGGGACGATGATACTTGATTTACAGCAGACGTTGGGACAGGCTCCGTCGGCAGAAAAATAGAATGCTGATGAAACATTCGCCGAACCGAGCGCTGCAGGTGATACCCAGCCAGAGCTGCCTCGGCCGCAGCATTTGACCGATGACCGGCGGCAACCACGACACTCCAACGCGTGGCAGCAAACGCCGCTTTCTCGGATCGATCACTCTCGTGAGATTCGTTTCCCATTTCCTGAGCTTACCGGACCGCCGTTTTAATTCCAGACTTTCAACGCAAAAAATAAATCCGCAACGTGTGTGAAATAGTTGAGTCTTACTGTGTTCAATCGTCGGGCGTCTTGGCAGAATAAGAAACGGCATCGAGTCCAAATTTGAGGACGATGGCGATTTTGAACTGAGTCGGCAGCCAGTGCTGTTCTTGGTGAATCACGAACAGGGGATAAAACGACACTGCCGAGCGAAAGCGTTGAAGTTCTTTTTTTCAGAAAGCAATTTGATTCTATGGCTACTGAAATTTCGGAACGTCCTGCAGCAAAACCTGTTAAGAATATACAAGGTGTGACCATTCGTCTGGTCGGCGATTCCGGCGATGGAATGCAGTTGGTGGGAATGCAGCTGACCAATACGTCGGCTCTTGTCGGCAACGACATTGCCACGTTTCCCGATTTCCCTGCCGAGATTCGTGCTCCGCGTGGCACGCAGGCTGGGGTGTCGGGCTTTCAGCTTCAGTTTGCCGCACACGAGGTTCACACACCCGGTGATGCGCTCGACGCTTTGGTCGCCATGAATCCGGCAGCGCTGGTGACGAATCTGAAAGATCTGCGGACCGGCGGTCTGCTGATCATCAATGAAAACAGCTTTGAAGACAAAGACCTGAAACTTGCAAAGCTACGGGACAACCCGCTCGACGGACCAGCGATGGAGAACTATCGACTGGTCCGGATCGGGATGACCAAATTGACCCGGGAGGCCGTCGCTGAACTGGGACTTGGTCCAAAGGATGCGGAACGCTGCAAGAACTTTTTCGCATTGGGTCTGGTCTACTGGCTGTATGGTCGCGATCTGGACGCCACCCTGCGGTTCATCCGTGGCAAGTTCGCAGAAGGTGCACCGGTTATCGCCAAAGCGAATGAGGCAGCATTGCGGGCGGGTTGGTCCTACGGGGAAACGATTGAGGTCTTTGGAAACAGCTATCAGGTTGAAGCGGCTGACCTGCCGCCCGGACATTACCGAAACATCATGGGCAACCAGGCGATCGCCCTGGGGTTGGTCGCTGCGGCGTATCGAAGCAACAAAGAAGTTTTTTATGCTTCGTATCCGATTACGCCGGCCAGCGATATTCTGCATGAGATGGTCAAGTACAAGAACTTTGGCGTCTGCACGTTTCAGGCAGAGGACGAAATTGCCGCTGCGTGTTCGGCAATCGGTGCGGCCTATGGTGGTTCGATGGCCGTGACCACTTCCAGTGGACCAGGCATCGCGCTCAAGGGCGAAGCGATGGGCTTAGCGATCATGCTGGAATTGCCGATGATCATTATCAATGTTCAGCGCGGTGGTCCGAGCACGGGTTTGCCGACGAAGACCGAACAGTCCGACCTGCTGCAGGCGATGTTTGGTCGCAATGGCGAAGCGCCGATGCCGGTCATGGCGGCACGCAGTCCAGGGGATTGCTTTGAGATTATTCAGGACGCATGGAAGATTGCCCTGGAACTGATGGTTCCGGTGATTGTGCTGTCTGATGGTTACATTGCCAACGGCTCCGAACCGTGGCTGATCCCGGACGTGAGTCAACTGGAACCGTTCACGATCACGCATCCG
>JANOUN010001299.1:0-5226 GCA_031416875.1 Planctomycetota bacterium
GCAGATTCACACCGACCACGGCATCAAATTTTCCTTCACGCAGTTCACGCAGAATCTCGACTCGTTCCACGGCATTCAATTCGGAATGCAGCCATTCGCAGCGAATGGATTCTTCCTTCATATACTTCGTCAGATCTTCCGCCATCCGCTTGGTCAGCGTTGTGACCAGCGTACGTTCATTGCTCGCCGCTCGTTCGCGCACCTGTTCCATCAGGTGCTGCACCTGCCCCCGAGCGGGGACGACGAAAATTTCCGGGTCCACCAGACCTGTGGGACGAATGACCTGTTCCACAACTTCGCCGCCGGTCTGGTCGAGTTCCCAATTCCCCGGCGTCGCAGACACAAAGACGCGATAGGACGGTTTGCTGTTCCATTCGTCAAATTTCAGCGGACGATTGTCCTTTGCCATCGGCAAGCGAAATCCATGCTCCACCAGCGTAGACTTCCGCGCCTGATCGCCGGCATGCATCGCTCGAATCTGAGGCAGCGTTGCGTGTGATTCATCGACGAAGATTAAGAAATCCTCCGGAAAAAAGTCATACAGCGTGTACGGCGGTTCGCCCGGTTTCCGCCCGGCCAGTGCCCGACTGTAGTTTTCGATGCCGGGACAGAATCCGGTCTCCTTCATGAGTTCCAGGTCATGCCGAGTCCTCGCGGCCAGCCGCTGCGCTTCGAGCAGCTTGCCTTCCTTGCGGAATACTTCCAGCGTTGCGTCGAGTTCTTCACGAATCTCGTCGAGGGCTGCGTCGATGCGGCTTTGAGGCAGAACAAAGTGCTTGGCCGGATAGATATAGATTTCCCTGAGCGACTGCGATTCCTTGCCCGAGACCGGATCAATCATGCTCAGCTTTTCAATCTCATCGCCCCACAATTCAATGCGATAAGCAAACTCTTCATATGCCGGCCAGCATTCAATCACATCTCCGCGGACCCGAAACTTGGCGCGCGCCGGATCGAAGTCGTTTCGATCATAATGAATATCAATCAGTCGCATGAGCAGTTTGTCGCGATCAACCTGCTGCCCGACATGCAACGGAATCATCATGCTCAGGTAATCTTTAGGCGAACCCAGACCATAAATGCAGCTCACGCTGGCAACAACAATCACATCATTCCGGCTGACCAGAGCGCTTGTTGCCAGCAACCGCAGGCGATCAATTTCCTCATTGATCGATGCGTCTTTTTCGATATAGATATCGCGCTGCGGAATGTAGGCTTCCGGCTGATAGTAGTCGTAGTAACTGACAAAGTAGGCGACGGCGTTGTTCGGGAAGAACTCACGAAATTCACCATACAGCTGTGCGGCGAGCGTCTTGTTGTGCGAAAGCTCCAGTGTCGGTTTTTGCACATGCTGGATCACGTTCGCCATAGTGAACGTCTTGCCGGATCCCGTCACACCCAGCAGCACCTGCGTGCGTTTGTTGTCATTGATGCCTCTGATCAGAGCTTCAATGGCAGCTGGCTGATCTCCGGCCGGAGCAAATTCACTGACCAGTTCGAACTTCTGATTCTTGTGCGACATGTCAACTGTACTGCGACCAGTTCATTTGTAGGATGGACATTCATGTCCGTCGCAAAGCCATGAAACACTGCCGAGGCCAAAGTTACCGTCGGTCAGTCATCATGACGCTGCCCGACGTTTTCTGGCAAGGGCTCGGACATGAATGTCCAAGGTACACGAACTGCAAGGCTGTCACAGTTTAGGCCGGCTGACGTTCTTCTTCTGCTGGCGCTGTCGTTCCTGCTGACGACGCTGTTCTTCTTCAGCGGCAAACTGCGGACCACGGTTCGCACCGCCGTCGGCCATTTGAGCGATCGCGGTGTGGCCTTCGACCCATTCCCAGCCCAGCGGATCACGCAATTCGACTTTGGCAAGATACGCCCACGGTGTGCCAGGATGCTCCGTGATCACGCGATTGAGATATTCCAGAGCCTTGTCGTTCATCCTGCGAACGTTGGCACCGGCATTGATGGTTTCAGCCGGCACCAGTCGCCACTGATTGCTTTCAGGCTTTTCAAATTTCTTCGGACTGGACTTCATTTCCGCAAGGACTGCGTTGTATCCAAATGCACGGACACGCATTGCCAGAATGCGGCCCATGGCAAGATCAAAGCCGGCTCGCCAGCGGTCAGAATCCAGCTTGTCGCGATGCTTCTCACCTGCTTCCAGAATCGTATGAGTCCGCTGCAGAAAATAGTCCAGAACGGCCAGGGGTTTTTGAGCTTCAGTGATTTGTTCACGCAGGATGTTGTCGTTGTTGGCCTGGAAGACGACTTGTGGAATCGGCACGTCTTCGGTCATTGCCTGCTGAGCTGCAGTAACCAGCGCCTGTTTGGCGAGATTTCCCTGGAGCTGCTTCATGTACTCCGCCTGTGGTCGATAATCGGGAGCATATTGTCGCATGATCTGCGGGTCCCACTTATCACCCACCGCGTCATCGGCAATCAGGAATATGCCGCCCGTTTCAGCGGTCAATCGAGACAGCGTGTACGGTCCATAGCCTGATGACATCCGCGTCAGGTCCCGGGGCGTATTTGTCCAGAACGGCAGGTCCAGCCCTTCGGCCATTGCTGTTTCCGGACCCTGATCGACGGGAATGTCTTCTTCAAATTTTTCGCCCTCGAATTCCCAGTTGTAGCGCACGAAGCCTTTCTCGCGACCAAAGATCGACGCATTTCCAATGCAGTAAACTTTAATACCATCGCGACTGCAGCGTTTCACGATTGATTCCAGGGCCTGAAAATCGTCACCGCGTTCGTCCGTCACGATGATCAGCATCATGTTTGCCCGCATTTTGCGCTTGTATGGCGTGAAGATTTTCAGTGCTTCGTCAACAGCGGCAAAGACGTTTTCTTTGCCGGATTCGTCATTCTTGATGCTCTTGACGGCGTTCGTCAGTTCCGTGAGGTCACTCGTCGGTTCCTTGACCAGCACATGAATATTTTCACCGTAGCCAATGATGCCGGTTTTCAGAGCGTCCTGCGTGTCAAGGTCGTCCATGAGTCCGAGCTGACGATAAATGCTGTCGAAGCGATTTGTGATCAGTTCACGCCGCGCTTCAAGCGACAATGATTCGTCAAACAACCAGACAGGCAGTGTCTTGCGCTGACGAAGCGAAGAGGCAATCTCAAGCGTAATTCGATCGACAGCACCTTCAGTCCCACCAGCCTGTTCAGTGATGCCGGTCAGGTCGATGGCGTCCAGAACTTCGGCTTCGTTCGGGGCCGGCATCGATTCAAACTGGGCGATCCGCGGATTGACGAGGTCTTCCTGGATCTGTTCCATCTGTTCGAGGTGATTGTCCATCCCTCGATCCTGAGCGACAGCGGCAGATTCGCCCTGGATATTGAGCGTGCTGAGACTGCCCAGTGTCTCCGTTGGATTGGTAGAGAGTTCGTAAACTTCCTGACGAATTTCTTCAGGTTCGATGGTTGAGGTGAGATTGATTTCCGACAAAATAATGTCGGGCAGTGTGATCATCGCAACCAGCAGGATCACGCAGACATGGACAAGCAGACTGATGCCCCAGGATGGAACGGCATCAAGAATGGACCACACCGTTGAATCGACGTCCGATTCGAGCGGTTCCGCAGCGGAAGTTGATGTTGCATCAATACTGCTCACGTTAGTATCCTCACGCTGACATTTGCATGTGCAATTGAGTGTCAGCGATAGTGATGTCGCACGAATTACAAAACCGATCCATTGGGAAACTTCGACAAAATCCTACCTCGGAAACCATATGGAAGCAATGTTTTGACACCGATCTGTGCCAATCCGACCGCTTTTGTCAAATTTCGCTGGACAGGCACTTCAGACGCTTTTCCGAAAAAGCAGCATTTTCCCTGTGAATGACGCGCCAGAGGCTGGCGATGTTCGTCAGATTTCGGCTGTTGCAGGGCACTCCGAAGCCAGACGTCGCCTCGGATTACTTTGCGTTTTGCCGCAGGCGGTTCGCATCGGTTTTCTGAATAGAAGACCGCAGGCAACTTTTTTTGCAATTTGCCAACCCCGGCGGCTTGCCGTTCAACCAATTCCGCTCTCTCACTATGATCCGCGCAATAAAGACCTGCCGGTCGTTGTGACGATCCCTGATTCATTGTGCAAAGCACATCAAACTCGAATGCTGCTTAAACTCCGACAACTGCTCGAATATGCCGTCTTTCTCATACTGCTCTTCGTCGTGAAGTGTCTGCCTTTGCGCGCGAGCGTCATGCTGGCAAAGAGTCTGGCGTGGATCATGGTGCGCGTGATCCCGAAGAAGTTAAGTCGGTCTGATGTGGCGAAGGACAATCTGAAACTGGCATTTGGTGAATCAATGTCAGATCATCAGGCGAATTGCATTATTTACGGGATGTGGTTGCACCTGTTTCGCATGGTGTGCGAGATCATTCAACTTCCTCGCCGCTTCCGCCTTGCCAATTGTGCGGATGTCCTGAACTTCGAACGTCGCAACGACTGCGTCAAAACACTTTGTTCCGATCGGCCGGTGTTGTTTCTTGGAGGCCATTTTGGGAACTGGGAAATCAGCGTCAACACGTTCGGGCACTTCGGGTTTCCGATGGGAGTGGTCGCACGACACCTGGACAATCCATATCTGCACAAGTGGTTCAGGAACTTTCGTGAATCGACGGGAAATTCTCTGATCCTGAAACAAGGAGCGGGCGTGGAACTCTCCGAAATCATGGAACGGCGTGGCATGGCATCTTTACTGTGTGATCAGGATGCCGGACGTTCGGGTGTCTTCGTCGATTTCTTCGATCGGCCGGCGTCCACGTTTAAGTCGATCGCATTACTGGCCTTGCAGTACAATGCATTGATTGTCGTCGGTGGTGCGTTTCGACTGCCGGACGCGTCGCAAAAAAACTGTCGCTGGATTCGATTCAGTCTGACAACACAGGACATCATTGACTCGGCGGATTTTCAGGGTGCCAACGGCATCAACGAGCTGACGCAGCGGTTCACATCATCTCTGGAAGCATTGATTCGAAAAGCACCCGAACAATACTTCTGGGTTCATCGCCGCTGGAAAACTCCGCCGGACGCACGGCGAAAACGCCGAGAAACGGCTGCTGCGTGAGGTTCAAACGCAGCGGCGTCTGTGACCCGGTAGCCCGGCCAGAAAAACATCCGGTTGATGATTTTCAAAGTAGGTCCTTTCTGCCGGAAAGGACTGTCTTCTGTAGGTCCTTTCTGCCGGAAAGGACTTTCGCCGCAAGGCGAAC
>JANOUN010001300.1:0-6685 GCA_031416875.1 Planctomycetota bacterium
GCGTTTAATCCTGCCAGCGTCCATTTGTTTGCTGTGGGATCTTTGTCGAATTCCAGTGTTTCGCCCCGAAGGATTTCTCCCTTGTCCTCATCAACGGAATACTGATCGACGACGACCTGCACGATATCGTTCTGGTTCAGCTTGAGCAGATCCGGTTCGATCCAGTCACTAAACTTCGCGGAGAGATCGGCACTGATTTCAGCAATATACACATTATTCTTTTCTGGCTGCCGCACATAGTATCGCTGGTTTTGGCCTTCGACCGGCTTGCCGATAATCAGGTCAACCAAGGCATTGCCGCCAGAATCCCGAAGTGTCACGCGCGTGCCACGCGACTCATCTTTTTCACCTACTTTGGCGTCCGCATCAACCGCAACATCATCTTCCGGATCAGCCACGCCGTAGCGTCCCCAATCGTCTTTACTGCGGCTCTGCAACGCCATCTTTTTCGCGCCGATGAACGACGACGCAGTGCGTGCCAGACGGTCAGCTGCTTCAGCCGGGTAGTCGTGATGCGATGGAATCACCCACAGGCCCTTGTCGTCCTGCTTCACAGAAAACGCCATTGGCTCTTTGGCCTCGGCATCGTACTTCGCAACGCTGAGCGACGTGGCTTTGAGCGGATCAGTGAATTCTGCGAAGAATTCCTGGCCGACGTCAGCAAAATCTGCATTCACAACAGGGCGATTGATGTATTTCACACCCACCGCAGACAAAACCGCGAACGCGGCGACTGCAACAAATGTCAACGTACGATTGGTAGTGTTCATAGCAAGACCTGACTCAACAGGATGTCATCACGAATTGAATTCAAACAGATCAAATGACGTTCAGCTTTTCCGCCGATTCGGATTAATCGACTGCTGTTCCGCAAGATTTCGGAGACCCAGAAACAGCATTCCAAAACAAATCGGGAGAATGGCTGGAATGATGCAGGCCACAATGCGGACCGTGTTTTCGATGCGCCGGATTTCACGTTTCATTTCAAGTCCGGATTTACGCACTTTCGCGTTCAGCTGACGTTCCAGTGTTTCGCTTTCGAGCTTCAGGCGTCGATTGACCTGCTGCTCTTTTTGCTGCAACTGGGTGTCTTTGCTCCGAGGATCCAGAGTTTCGTCTTCGCTGATCTTCTTAATCTCGGCACGCAAATCCTCTTCTGCCTTCTTCAGACGCGCATCCAGTTCTTCCTGAGCAGTCTTTTCTTCCCGATTGAGTGAGGTCCGTAAAGCGCTTGTGCGATCTTCCACGAACTTCAGCGTTCGAAGACTTTCGCGACGGGATCGCAGCGGGATAAATGTCTCATCGCCTGCCAGGGCATCCACCGCATTCAGCACAAATGTGACATTGTCAAACTTCACTTCCAAATTGCCTCGATTGCGTTCCAGGAAGAACCAATCGGTAATCATGTCAATGTCAGAGCAGAAGACGACATTGAGAGGTGTCTCCGTTGTCTTGTTACGAATTAGAGCAGCCAGAACATGGCTCTTTCCGTCATCCACGCGTCGCGGATTCTGATTGATTTCAGTGCCGCCCGGCGAGAATGGGTTGAAGCCGGCCTGGGACGTAAATTTCTCCCAGGGCAGTAGTCCCGATTCTCCGCTGGTCTTCAGCAAAGGAATAAACTCCTGCTCGGATCGCCCAGCCCGATCAACGATTGTCCCTGGATACAGCATCACCAGGTCCTGAAGTTTTTGACTGATGTTGCTGTCTGGAGAGAACGACCCCTCAGCACCTTCCTTGTAACCAGACCGGGAGGCAAATACGTATTCCGGAGGAAGAGTGGCAAACTCGGCATGCGGGTTGTTGCGATCGTAAACGATCTGATCGTACTGCCATGCGATATTCAAAAGCTTCGTCAATGCCGTCAATTCACCGCCATCGGCTTTTTGTTCCGGCGGAGGACCGCCGCCGAACATTGGATTTCCACCGCCGGGTTTAGGCAAGCGAGGAGCCATCGCCAGGCCGGATTGATTTTGAAAGACAAACGGACATGGATCGTCAAAGATCAATGTTGGCTTTCCAGCTTTGACGTATTCCAGAAAGTTCTCCATCTGTGGCTCCGTCAGCGAAGATGGCATAATGGCAATCAGCACATCAAAGTTCTGCTTTGAAGCCTCAGGCTTTGTCTCAGGATCCGCAGATTCCTTTGCTGCGGCTTCGCCTTCGAGGGTTTCGTTTGGCTTCGCGTCATCACTCATCAGGATCCGCTGAGAAGGGTTGACTGCGATCACCTTATACTGTTTTTCAAGTTCGCGAACGATTTCCCATTTACCACTCGGACCACCTCCGTCGGCGATCGCTCGGGCATCGGTCAGCAAAACACCCACAGTCAAACGCTGTTTCTGAGACACAGTGCGCAGAGATCGCGTAAGTTCATATTCAATCGGCAGGCCCTTGCCGAAGAACGGGATGACCAGTTCATCGTTGGGGCTTTGCAGAAAAGCGCCCATGAACACATCGGCCTCTTCACGCTTGCCATCGCGATCGTACGACAAACGAACGGGATCGATCCCCAGCGCTCGAGCCTGTTCGGCGGCTTCACTGAATGGCTCGACCGAGACATCACGCCATTCGATCGAACCGCCACTTTGCAATTCAAACTCACGCAGCAGTCCTCGCAACTGGCGGCGAATCTCGACATAGTCGCCTGGAACATCCGGACTGATAAACGATTGAATTGTGATTTTTTGAGACTTTTTCAGATCCTGCATTGTCGATCGCGTTGCAGTCGACAGCGTAAAAAGATCCTCGGCCGACCAGTCCGCACGAGCAGGATAGGTCCAAAAGATTGCCAACAGGCTCCCGCAGGTAATCACAAGGCACACCGCTCGGATACAGAACTGAAAGCCATTGCCCAGTTGCTGACTGGCAGCCCAGCGTCGCTTTGAAATCACGATCAGATTCAGGTACAGCATTACGGCTGCGAAGAACCCGAACCATGCGATTCCCGACAAAGGCAGGATTCCGACGCTGAAGTCCTGAAGCTGCTGTTGCAGGCTGATCGACGTCACAACTGTTCGCAGATCAAACAAACTCACGGTTGAGCCAACGGCGCTGAAGAACCATTCAATGATATCAGTCACGTAGAACACCATGACCGGCACACAGCAGAAAACGCCGCCCAAAACGAATGCCACGGTGGCGTTATTTGTCAGCGACGACGCCAGCATGCCGGCGGTGAGCAGCGCGGCACCTGCCAGCCAGTATCCCAGATAAGTGCTCATCAGTGCCCCGGCGTCCGGCGATCCCAGCCATGCGAGGACGAAAATGTTGATCATGGAAAATACGAGTGCGACCGTGTAAACGGACAACACGGCCAGATACTTTCCCGCCAGGATTTCGACATCCGTGGCAGGCATCGTGAACAGCAACTCGTCGGTTCCCAGCTTCCGTTCGTCGGACCATGTCGTCATCGTGATGGCAGGTATAACAAACAGCAGAAGCCACGGATACCATGCCGTGAGCTGATCCAGATTGGCCTGATTTGCCGCAAAGAATCCGGAAGAAAATGCCAGAGCTGCAGATGCCACGCAAAAGACAATAATGAACAGATACCCCAGAATCCCTGAGAAGTAGCTGCGAAAGTTACGTTTTGCGACTGCCAGAATCACATGACTTCGAACCATGAACACACCTGCGTCTTAATGACCGACTTTGATTTGAATGACCCGCGATGGCAGATCAGCCTCAAGCAGCACTATGAGTCAGCTTGCGGAATTGTTTTTCCATATCAACCTCATTTGAACCAAGATCTGCCGTTGGCCCGTCAAACACAACTCGCCCGTTGTTGACCATCACGACGCGATTACAGACGGCACGCACTTCCTGCAGGATGTGCGTCGAAAGCAGAATTGTCTTGGTTTTCGCCAGTTCCACGATTAGATCTCGCATGTGATGCACCTGGTTGGGGTCCAAGCCACTGGTCGGTTCGTCCAGAATCAGGACTTCCGGATCATGCAGCATCGCATGCGCCATGCCGACTCGCTGCCGGAATCCCCGCGACAATTTGGAAATTGGTTTTCGCCACACTTCGGACAGCGAACACTTGTCAGAGACCCACGCCATACGGCGGGCCAAAGTGTCTTTTGATAATCCACGCACTTCACCCATGTATTTGAGCAGACTCTGCGGAGTCATTTCGACGTACAGCGGGCCATTCTCGGGCAGATAACCAAGCGATTCACTGGCCTTGATACGATCCGTGCCGACGTTAATTCCGGCAAGAAACGATTCACCGCGGCTGGGTGCCAGGAATCCTGTCAGCAACTTCATCGTGGTGCTTTTTCCCGCGCCGTTTGGACCCAGAAAACCGCAAATCTGACCGCGCGGCACCGAAAACGTAACATCCCGCGTCGCAGCAAATTCACCGTAAAACTTGCTCAAACCACGAGCTTCAATCATGACGTCAGGTGACGCCTTTGGTGGCGAACTCATTAAATGACTTCCTCGCGCGACTGTTGTTCAAATCCGCAACTCAAGGCGGAATCAGTTATGAATGGGGAATCGTCCCGAGTTTCCGGCAGATTGCAATCCACCTGGCGGCTCTGGCAATGGCATTATCCATTGATCGGGAATGACCAGCAACAAGCCAGATTCCCGCCAATCCGGCAGGAATCAAAAACGACCGACGAAAAGATGCAAACATTGTTCCAGTCAAATCCGCGTGATTTCAGGGCCGCAGCTTGTGGTCTCTCGTGAAATGTTTAACCTCTCCTGCTGGAAAAGGCTGCGGATAAATGTGATCGCGTACTTTCACGCCAATCCACAGATGGACTTAAATCGGTTCAACGACAAATGAAGTGCGCGGGTTAGAAATCGCGTTGAACGATTTTGCTACCCGCATACGCTACTATGAAGCTTGGCTCCATAGGGCGATAATCAACACCAGAACGAGACGTCAGACATGGGTCTTACGCCACCGTGCAGCTTGTCTGCATGGAGCGATGATCATGAACTCAGCGTTTTAGGGGATCATCATCCTACCTGGACAAACCAGGCAGTGATGGGGCCTCGATTGATCCGTCCGTTTGGTGGTGATCAATGCTCGATGGGGACAAGCCCACATCGGGGCTCGTACACCGTTACGTTTTTTCAATTACCGAAATCGAACCGAAACTCCAACATCCCAGCAACGAAGCGGGGCATTGATTGTTTTGCCATGACGATTCTTACAGCTCGCCGATACGATACGCTGCAACCGTTGCGAATCACTCTTCGTGACCGGCGAATTGTGTCCGTCGTGCCGTTGGATATGTCGCAGGATGACAGTCGCGAGTTGCCGTTTGTCGGACCGGGGCTGTGTGATATTCAGGTCAACGGATTTAAAGGCATCTGGTTCAGTAGTGAAACGCTCACGGCTGACGACGTCGAGAACGTGATTCAGTGGTATGTCGAATGCGGTATCACTCAATGCCTTCCGACACTGATTACAAATTCGGCGGCAGCACTTGAGCACGGCCTTGCCACAATTCGAGCTGCCCGAGACCGATCACCCCTGCTGCGTCAGGTCATTGCCGGATGCCACGTCGAAGGCCCGTGGATTTCTCCGGAAGACGGGCCTCGCGGTGCCCATCCCCTGGAACATGTCCGAAGAGCCGACTTTTCAGAATTTTGCCGATGGCAGCAGGTCTCCGGAAACCTTGTGCGTATCGTCACACTTGCTCCGGAAGTGCCAGGCGCGATCCATGTCATTCAGCAAATCGTGAAATCGGGAGTTTGCGTTTCGATTGGTCACACGGCAGCCACTCCCGCTGAAATTGCGGCGTCGATCGATGCCGGCGCAACGCTGGGGACGCATTTGGGGAACGGCTGCTCCGCCCTGGTTCCTCGTCATCACAACGTCTTCTGGCCCCAGCTTGCCGACGACCGATTGACGTGCAGCGTGATCGCCGACGGCTGGCATGTTCCAGAGGCAATGCTGAACTGCATCGTCCGATGTAAGTCGCTGGACCGCCTCATTCTGACGTCAGACGTCTCGGGCTTTGGTGGCTGCCCGGTTGGACGTTATCGATCAGGAGCGGTTGAAGTGGAAATCCTGGGTGATGGTCGCATTGTCGTTGCGGGACAGACACAGTTTCTGGCAGGTTCCGGTGTCCTGACAGGGGACTGCGTCGCGCGGTTCATGTCCGTCTGCAGAGTACCATTGCACGCCGCCTGGAACCTCGCCTCAACCCGGCCTGCCTCGCTGCTCAATTCTCGCGGTGGATTTCTACAGGAAGGACAATCTCCCCGCCTGACGGTCTTCCGCCTCTCCGGAATCAATTCCGAAGAGGCATTGCATCCCACTCAACGACCAGTATTTCAACCTGTTGCCACAATTGTCGATGGGCAAAATGTGATGGCGACTGCATCAATTGTTTAGCAATCTACTCGACTCGTTGACCCTAAACTGTCGCCAGCAACTCGCCTAGCCGACTTCAGGAAACTCGCGTTCTCTGTGCCGCGCGCTACAATAAAGCTGTGTCCCCAAGTGACACCCAAAGTGACACCCCAAGTGACCGCCACCAAGTGACCGCCACCAAGTTACCTCCGCCCGGCTTCTTCGATCCAAAGCGGTGGTGAGAATTTCACACCAGTCTGTTATCCTGTGCGGCAGCGTCCATGCAGCCATCGGGGTGCTCCTTCGGGAAAAGAACTGTTCTTGGTAAAACAATTCTTACCCATGACCCCCGTGGCTGCGTAGACC
>JANOUN010001301.1:0-6749 GCA_031416875.1 Planctomycetota bacterium
ACGCTGCCAATTATGGCATTTCTCATTTCAAGACGTTGGTTCGCGGAGCGAACCACGACTTTTCGGATAGCCTCTCCGCGGAGACAGGGTGCGACCGTCTCAATTCGCATCTTTTGTCGTCGTGACACACTGTTTTTGATGAGATCCTCAGGAAATCTGCAATGTCTGTGACAACTCGAATTCAGCAATGGTTGAAGTTGGCGCTGCTCGATTCGGCACGGGGAAACAAACGTGGTCGCCGACATCGCGGCCACGGGGCGAGCGTGGAATCGCTGGAGTCTCGCACCTTGCTCACGGCGTACAGCGTCACCAATCTCAATGACGCGGGGGCTGGCAGTTTGCGGGACGCGATCTCGCAGGCTAACGCCAATTCCGGGGCGGACGAAATTGCGTTCGCCACATCCGGGACCATCACATTGACTTCTGGCCAGATGGCGATCACCGACAGCCTGACCATCACCGGCAATGGAGCGGCGGCGACGATTGTTGATGGGAATCTGAATTCGCGCATCTTCGATATCACTGACACGGCCGGCAATGTAACACTTGCAGGAATGACGCTGACCCGCGCAATGACAACGGCGGTAGGCAGGTTCGGCCAGGGTGGCGCGATTCGTTCTGCGTCGTATGGATCGCTCAACATTAATCAATGTACCGTCTCGGGGTGCTCCACCACGGGTCTCTCTGCCTGCGGTGGCGCTATTTCTTTGACGCATGGTGCGATCACCATCAATCAAAGCACGATTACTGGTAACTCAACGAAATATACTGACGTTGACGGAACAGCATATGGCGGAGCAATCTACTCCGGCGGTGGCGCTGTGACTTTGCGCGAGTCGGCGCTGACAAACAACTCCACCCACAGTTCGTCCGCCAAAGGCGGTGCAGTGTTCACGAGCTCCGGTGGTGCGGACGTGACAATTACGGATTCCACGGTGATTGGCAACTTTACCACGGGAAATGCGAGCAACGGCGGTGCCGTTTACTGCGGGTTAGGCAAGCTTTCGGTCGAGCGCAGCACTTTGTCCGGAAACTACACGCTGGGTGAGTATAGCAGCGGCGGTGCGTTGCTCGCTGGCTATAGCCCATTGTCTGTAAACCAGTGTACGTTTTCCGGAAACTCCACTTTCGGAAAGTATTCAGGCGGCAGTGCAATCAGAGCCCGTTCGCTGTCGATGAGCCAGAGCACCATCTCCGGGAATATGGACAGCGGCCCGCTCACTCGCGCCGGCGCACTCTATCTGGGATCCCTCGGCGGGATATTGATTCCGGTTGGCCACGAGGTCATCAGCCAATCTACGATCACTGGAAACCGGAATGCAAATGGTGCTGGAGGAGCGATTTACAGCCAAACCTCGGATTTGAATATTCTGAACAGTATCATTGCAGGCAACATCGGCGATGCGTCGGCGCCAGAGATCGACATCTCTTTTTACGCGACGGGAAATATCACCGTCATCAACAGCCTGATTGGCGACGTGACGAGTACCGGACTTGTGCCAACAGGCACAATCACTCCCGATACCAGCGGCAACTTTCTGGGCGGTTCGGGGCAATCGGCAATTGATCCGAAGCTTTCGCCGCTGCTCAATCACGGTGGTCCGACGCTGACACACGCCTTGTTGCCGGGAAGTCTTGCCATAGACCACGGCGATAACGCTTTGGCTGTGGATGTAACGAACAGCAATGCCGCTCTGACAAAGGATCAGCGAGGGCTTCCGTATCAACGGATATTTAGTGGTGTGGTTGATATGGGTGCCACGGAATGGCAGATTGTTGTCGATGACACTCTGGTCGTAGATTCTGCCATTGATGAGAACGACGGCGACTACAGCGAGGGGAATTTGAGTCTGCGAGAAGCAGTTCAACTGGTAAATGCTGTGGCTGGACCGAATACGATCAATTTTGCTCCTGCTCTGACGGGTGCCACGATTCTGCTGAATGGCGGACAGCTTTTGATCACGGATAGTGTGACAATCAATGGTCCAGGGATCGACAAGCTAGCCATCAGCGGCGACCACAAAGCGAACCGCGTCTTCCTCATTGATAATTCGAACGCGAGCCTCATCAATGTGGCCATGAACGGACTGACCATTCGTGACGGTGGCGACGGCGTGACCAACGTCAGCGGCGGAGGGATCCATAACAGCGAAAATCTTACCCTGGTCAATGTCGCCCTGCTGTCGAATGATGTCGGAGCAGACGGTCATTCGGGAGGCCTGGCCCATCAAAGCGGCGCACTGGTGATGTCGGGCTGCACTGTTTCAGACAATCATGCGGGACAGGCGGGCGGAGGGGGTATCAAGATATTCAGCGGGACCGCGACGATTACAAACACGACGATCTCCGGGAATTCAGCGGTTCTCGGTGGTGGTGGAATCAATTTTTCCGACGGCGAATTGTCGATGTCAGGCTGTACGATTTCCGGAAACAGTGCCAACCTTGGAGGCGGGATTTGGATTGGGGGCGGGACTGCGACAGTTCTTAACTCTACGGTGTCAGGGAATTCTGCCACTCACAACAGCGGTGGCATCACTGTCATTGCCGGGACCACAGTCGTACGCAACTCAACGATCACCGGAAATCGGGCAGATTCGGACAATAACGCCGCAGGAATTGGCGGCGGGATGACTGGCAGCGCCGATCTTCTGACAATCCACAACACCATTGTCGCGGGCAACTTCAGAGGAACCGGCGCGATCCCGGACGATGTTGCTGTATTGAACGCCGCATCATCATTCAACCTCATCGGCGACAGCGGCACGGCTGGTGGTTTGACGAACGGAATGAACGGGAATATCGTCGGAAACGGCGGGGCCGGAACATTGCATCTGAATACGATCCTGAATCCCACGCTGGCCAACAACGGCGGTCCTGCGAAGACACACGCGCTCGTAACAGGAAGTCCGGCGATTGACCGCGGCAGCAACAGCCTTGCACTCAACACCAGCGGAGTGGCACTGACGAGCGATCAGCGTGGCCCTGGTTTCACCCGCATCCTGGACGGCGATCTCCTGGGAGGACCTGTCGTGGACATTGGTGCCTTCGAAGCGGCAGGGATCCGATTGACCAGCCCGAATTCGAATGCGTTCACGCTGCGGCCAACGTTCATATGGACACCAATCGCGGGTGCCACGTCGTACAACATTCAGATCAACAATGAGAGCACAAACGTCGCACACTTCCACGATGCGACAACCTCCGTCGCGTCGTATACGCCGACCGTGGATCTGGTGATCGGCAAGTTCAAAATGTGGGTACGACCAGTCTTCACAACCGGGCCAGGAAACTGGAGTGCTCCGCAACTGTTCAACAACCTGACGCCGGCGACGTGGCAGTCCATGTCTCGTGTGCAATTGACGTCGCGGCCAACGCTTCGATGGAACGCTCTTCCTGGTGCCGCGAAGTACGATGTGTGGATCGACAATTACTCCACCGGCCAAAAGCAACTGGTTCGCCAGGAAGTCACCGGAACAAGCTTCACGCCCGCGGCGGATCTGCCGCTGGGCCTCTTTCGAGCCTGGATTCGCGGAATCGATGCCAAAGGAAACTATGCAAGCTGGTCCATCCTGCAGGAAGCCCTCGTTGTTCCCGGCCCCGCTCCGGTCGGACCGCTGGGTGGCACGTTTGACCGCACGCCGACGTTTTCCTGGAATGCCGTCACAGGTGCAGCCAGCTATGAACTGTATGTGAGGAATCAGATTACCGGTGCGATGGTGATTAACGGCCAGTCGGTCGTGGCGACGGATTTCACGCCTGCGTCAAATCTGACCGATGGCCCATACCGCTGGTGGACGCTGGCAGTCAGTCCGTCCAATTTCGGCCTGATCAAGAGCGGCGGATCAAACACGACAGATATCTATGTCGGCGGACGCCCGACGATCATCGCTCCCGTAGCGGGCTCGTCCACGTCTGACCGAACTCCGACGTTTACCTGGCGCGCTGTCGATGGAGCTGCAGGTTATCAACTCACCGTAAACCGTATCAACATTGCACAGGCTGGCATCATCTCGCAAACCGGCCTCACGACGACCAGTTTCACTCCCACCACCGATCTTGCCGCCGGAACCTTCCGCGCCTGGGTGCGAGCTGTCAGCAGCACAGGCGAGCTGAGCCCATGGAGCATCGAAGTCAATTTCTCAGTCACCGCGACAGATCCCGCGATCGATTCGCCTGCTACAGATTTGAAGCTCACCGGACTGTTGGCGTCCGCACTGGCTCAACCTGACGACGGAGATCCTGAATCGAGCCCGACGCGGACTGTCGAACATCCTCAAACAGAAGCCACAGCTCACGATTCGGATTTCGAAGTTGCGATTCAAATGCGACCTTCAAATCTGACCGTATGGCCAGATGCACATGTCCAGAAGCAGAATGATCTGGATGTGGATCGCATCATGGAGGAATTCGCTTTGCACGAGTTTACAACCGCCGTGATTCCGCCCCTCTGAGATTGTTTTCGATATCAGGCGCGGTGCGGCTTTGGATCGCTCGAGGAGTTTTCTTCGTCGCTTGAGTGTACACGTCCAACGTGAGCGCGTGAAGCAGTCCAGCACAATGTTGCCCGTGTCGCCGACGCGGGATTCTTTCACCGCATCACGATCTCAAAGGAATCCGCTTTCGAGACCATGCAACGGGGCGGCCCTGCCATGATTTTCCGGATTAGTGCCGCCCAGTTTGGGCTATTTGCCGTGTTGTTGATTGCACCCGGGGCGTTGCCCCGGGCTGACACAGGGCTGGCCCGTTGGGCCGAGGAACAACGGATGTCGTTTTGGTTCACAGCGTGGAGTTCGTGTCTGGTATGCATTGCAGAGAACTTCATATTGTTGAAGAACGATGACAAGCTGGAAGCTTATCCCACGATGAAATCAGCACTTCGTAAGCACCCAGCTGGTGAGGGGAGAAATGCAATGCGAATTTGTCTAATTGCGATCCTGTTGAGTTCATGCACCGTCGCGGCCGCAAAGGATGTGCTTGTCGAAGCTGAGAGCTTTACCGACACGGGCGGCTGGAATCTCGATACGCAGTTCATTCGCGAAATGGGTTCGCCGTACATGCTGGCTCACGGATTGGGCTCGCCGGTGGCGGATGCCACGACAACCGTCGAGTTTGCGGAGACCGGGATTTACCACGTCTTCGTGCGAACCAAAGACTGGGTCGCGCGCTGGAAGGCCGAAGGACAGCCGGGGCGATTTCAGGTGCTCGTTGACGGCCAGCCGCTGACCGAAACTTTCGGGACCACCGGCGTGGAATGGGATTGGCAGAGCGGCGGCACGCTGGAGATTGCACAGAAGTCGGTCACACTGAGTCTGCATGATCTCACCGGGTTCGATGGTCGCTGCGATGCGATCTTCTTCACGAAATCCGATGCCTTGCCTCCGAATGACAAGCAGCCGTCGTCAAGGCCGAAAAGAACATCGATTTGTTCCTCAATCATCACGCCTACGCCGTGAAGACAGACAAGAATCACATCGTTTCCGTGACCGCGTTCGGTTCAGAGCGGGATTCCATGGCAGCATGCGTTTGGTCTGACATTTCTCACCATAGCTGCGTTCCTGATACCGATCACCACCGGCCGCAACGTGTATTGTTCTCATCTGTGTCCGCACGGTGCCGTGCAGCAACTGGTACGACGACGCATTTCGTGGCAGGTAAAATTGTCTGCGACAGCCAGACGACGGCTGAATCGGATTCCCCTGCTGATCGTCGCATGGGTTGTCGCCATCGGAATGCTGCATCTGTCGTCCAGTGCCGTCGATATCGAACCGTTCGACGCTTGGCTGTGGAACATTGCGGGGACGGCGACAATTACTATCGCGGCCCTTGGACTCCTCGCATCCTGCTTCATTCCCATGGCATATTGTCGCTTCGGTTGTCCAACCGGCGCTCTGTTGACCTATGTGAGTCACTCAAGTGGCAAGTCACTGAATCGCCGCGATCTTTTGGCGGCAATGCTTGTGGGAGTGTCGGTTGCCGTTCTGTGCTGGCCCCGATAAGAAATGTCGGCAGAGTACAATTCGTTATTGTGAATTTCGTCACTGATCTTAAATCTGCTCTCGTCTCAGAGCGGATGCCGCTCGACGCGCGGCGATATCGATGTCATTGCCGTTGCGCTGGCAGGCTGATCGTGAAGCGAGTTCCCTTGCCGGGTTCGCTTTCACACACGATGTGCCCATGGTGGGCTTCGACGATGCGGCGGACGGTTGGCAGGCCGAGGCCGCTGCCACCGGAGCGGGTTGAAAAGAACGCCTGAAACATCTGAGCACGCGTTTTTTCGTCCATGCCTTTTCCCGTGTCGATGATTTCCAGCACGACCTGATCGCCGCGCGTTCGGGTCAGCAGATCGATGGAGCCACCTTGCGGCATGGCTTCAATCGCGTTGCGGCACAAATTCACCAGTGCCTGTCGCATCAGAGATCGATCCAGCATCACGACCGGCAAATCGGTGTCCAGATGCGGACGCAGCTCGACTTCCATACTGTTGGCCTGAGGTTCCAGAAAGTCCACGTAATCGGTCAGAATCGTGTTGAGATTTCCTTCTTCCAGATGCAATTCCCCCGCGCGGGCAAATTGCAGGAAAGCATTCAGGATTTCCTCAAGGTTGCGACATTCGCCCTGCAGACTGGAAATCCGCCGCAGCATGCGACGCGCTCGTTGCGAATCATCGCCCTCCAGCTCCTCGGCCAGCAACTCCAGATTCATCCCGATCGTCGATAACGGATTACGAATCTCATGCGCCAACCCGCCAG
>JANOUN010001302.1:0-1863 GCA_031416875.1 Planctomycetota bacterium
CGCAGCGCCGTTCCGGCAGCGCCGTTCCGGCAGTGCCGCACATATTGCCGGAACTGCGCTGCGCTTGGTCCGGCCTACCTCACTACTTCACAACAAAGTTCACCATCCGCCCCGGCACGACCACGACTTTCACGACCGTCTTGCCTTTCAGGTTTTTCTGCACTGTGTCATCTGCCCGCGCTGCGGCTTCCAGAAACGCATTTGTCAGAAAAGCGGCATTGGCGATTATTTTAGCTCGTACCTTGCCGTTGATCTGCACGGGAATCTCGACTGTCTCTTCGACTAACAGAGCCGGATCGTAAGACGGCCAAGGTTCGTACGTTAGTGTTTGGGAATGGCCCAGCGCGCTCCATAACTCTTCAGCAATATGAGGTGCGAACGGACTGAGCAGCAGAATAAACTGTTCCAGGACAGATTTACTCCGTGTCTCCTGGCCGGACATGAAGTTTGTGAATTCCATCATGCGGCTGATCGCCGTGTTGAATGCCAGTCGATCGATATCGTCGGTGACAGCCTTGATCGTCTTGTGCAGGATGCGGAGTTGACCCTCCGGCGGAGCGGTATCAACCACGAGGGGTGACAGAATCACGGATTCGGCGCGGTCATCAATCATCAGTCGCCAGACGCGACCAAGGAATCGATAGACGCCTTCGACGCCGTTCATCTGCCACGGCTTCACCTGTTCCAGCGGTCCCATGAACATCTCATAGAGCCGCAGTGCGTCCGCTCCATAGTCTTTGACAACGTGATCGGGATTGACGACATTTTTTCGGCTCTTCGACATCTTGTCGGTACGCCCGGTCAATTCGATGTCGGTGCCTTTAAGATGCGCCTTTCCTTTCTCTTTGGTCACCTGATCTTCAGTGAGCGGGCGATAGGCGTCGGGATCATCCGATGGATTTCGCAATGCGACAATTTCAGCATCGTCGGTCTTCAGGACAAATGGGATAATGCCCATGCCCTCAATCACGGCGCGATGGCGATCAAAAACTTCAGGACTCACGCTGAAATCGGTGTCCCCCAGAATCATTCCCTGATTCACCAGCTTCTGAAACGGCTCGGGCCTGCTCACATGGCCTCGATCGAACAGCACTTTGTGCCAGAAGCGTGAATACAACAGATGCAACACCGCATGTTCCGCACCGCCGATGTAGAGATCTACCGGAAGCCAGTACTTTTCCTTCTCGGGATCGATGAACTGTTGTGAGTTCTTATTGTCACAGAAGCGCAGATAATACCAGCAACTGCCGGCCCACTGCGGCATGCTGTTGGTTTCGCGCTTCAGCTTCACGCCGTCGGTGTCGGTTTTGAACAGCCACTCCGGGGTTGCTTTGGCGAGCATCGGTTCCGGCGTACCGGTCGGCTTGAAGTCGTCCATATGCGGATGCAGCACCGGCAGTGATTCGACGGAGTCGGCTCGCATGAGTCCGGTCGGATTCCCCTCGGAATCCAGTTCGTGCCAGATCGGAAACGGCTCGCCCCAGTATCGCTGACGGCTGAACAACCAGTCTCGCAGACGATAGTTGACGGCTTCTTTGCCGAGGCCTGCGCGTGATAAATCATTTGAAATTTGAGATTTGAAATCTGAAGTGGCGAGACCATCGTACTTGCCGGAGTTGATGGCAATACCATGGTCTGCAAACGCTTCACCGAAGCCAGCGACAGCTCCAGCCTTGTATTGCTTTCGCAATGCTGCAATCAGCAATTTATCATCGTCTCCGTACTGCAGGACTTGCTCAGCCACAATTCGTATCGACGCCGCATGCTGATCGGTCTTCGCTTCAGGATTTGCATCGATCTTCTCCATTGTTTCTTGAACAAAGCTCTTTGCTTTGCCAGAGAAATAGTGATGCTGTAAAAGCC
>JANOUN010001303.1:0-2310 GCA_031416875.1 Planctomycetota bacterium
CGTTCGAGCCGCGCCCGTCAGGAAGCGGAAGGTGCATCCGCTTCCTGACGGGCTTGTTGAATTTCTCAGCCGGAATTTCGCGAATATTTTGGGGCGAACCCCGGTCTTGGATCGTCTGGCAGATGGGCGAGTGGGATTTGATCGGGACGGCGTCACGGAATGGGATGGCGGGACCGATCGGGAGGAACGGGCAATGACGTGGGCGATGCCGCCGGTGGCGAGAGATCAGTTGGTGTTGTTTGAGTCGTCGCTGGATGAGGTCATTCCGGACGATCATCTCGTGCGCGTGCTGGACGAGATTTTGCGGTCGCTGGACTGGAGCCAGTTCGAGGCGAAGTATCACGGCACGTTGGGGGCTCGGCCGGTGCATCCGCGGGTGCTGACGTCGATCATCCTGTACGGGCATCTCACGCGAGTGCGGTCCAGCCGGCAGTTGGAAGCGGCGTTGTGGTGTCGCGTCGATTTCCGCTGGCTGGCCGAAGGGTGGCAGTTGGATCACTCGACGCTCTCGATCTTTCGCAAAGACTTCGCCGACTTGTGGCTGGGGATCAACACGCAATTCGGCGTGCTGGCGTATCAACTGGGCGTGACCACGCTGACGCAGTTTGGGTTTGATGGGACTCGGTTGCGGGCGAACAGTTCGCGGTCGCGGATCGTCGATGTGGCGAAGCTGGACGAGATCGAACAGCAGCTGCAGAAAAGCTTCGCCGAACTGGAGCAGCAGGTCGCCAACGCGGATGCTCACGATGAAGAGCAACTGGGGGATGCCAGCTTGCATCGCGTCGAGCAGAAGTTGGCGAAGACGGAGCACCGGTTGGCGGCGGTGCGTCGCGCGCAGGCCGAGATCGCGCGGGTGAAGGCCGCGCAGGAACCGGTGCCCCAGCGCCTGCCGCTGACCGATCCGGAGTCGCGTCTCACGCCGAACAAAGAGGGCGGGTTCGCGCCGAACTACACGCCGCTATCCAACGTGGACATGGAATCCGGACTCATTCTGGATGGCGAGGTCATTCAAAACACCGACGAAGAGCAGCATCTCGTGGCCTCGCTGGACGCGCTGGAAGCACGCTTCGCCGCAGCGGGATTGAAGCAGCATGTCGAATCGCTCGCGGCCGACGGCTTGTTCGTGACGGGTCCGAATCTGGCAGACCTGGCCGAGCGACAGACGACGTTCTACGGCCCGATCACCGCTCAACCGGAGTTCGTGAAACGCACCGACGGCCGCACGCCGATCCCCTCCGAGCAGTGGAAGCGACTGCCGATCGTGGTGGTCCGCAAAGGGACCAATGGTCAACCGGATCAAGTGCAACTGGCCAAGGAAGCGTTCCTCTACGACGCCGACGAGAACTGCGACTGGTGCCCGCCGGGACAACGGCTGTCGTACACCGGAACCACCTCGGAAACTCGGAAAGGGACCGCGCGTCGCGTGATCCGCCAGCGGTATCGCGCGGAACCCTCGGCCTGCGAATCTTGTCCGCTGCGTGTCCTGTGCCGGCAAGGCGAAGGGACGGCCCGCACGCTGTCTCGCGACCAATACGACGACCACCGCGAAGAGTTGCGTCAACGCCTGTCCGCAGAGAAAGCGTCCACTGGGAAATCGTCCACACAGCTCGCGCGACGCCAATCCGAAGGGGAACGTCCCTTCGCCGTGGTGAAGCAGCAAATGGGCCTCCGCCAGTTCCTGCTACGCGGCCTGGCGAACGTGACCAAGGAATGGCGCTGGATGACCTCCTCCGCGAACATGCAGGTCATGATCCGCTGGTGGTGTTCGCACGGCGACCGCTTCGCGAGTCCACTCCGCATGTCCCCGCCCGGCCCCGGAGCCCGCGCCTCACCCTCCCCGGTCGGCCCGTGACGTCCACGCGCCGACGCGTCCGCAGAACGAACGAACCCCCAGCGATCGCCGTGCCAGTGACATCCCTTGAACCAAGGGGTAAGGGGCACTGCGGACCGGGGGGCCGGGGGAACCTCGATCACCAACCGAGCAAAAGTAGAAATTCAACAGACTGGTCAGGAAGCGGGTTTGATGGCGAGTTTCTCCCTCGTCCCGCTTCCTGACGGGCGCGGCTCGGCCACCCAATGTGGCACGGACTTGAACCAGGCCCCAAAGCGACCGAACTGGCCGCCCAGATCCCTGTCGAAGACCGCCAGGAATTGCGCCGCGGCGACAAACGCCAGTACGACTTCACCCGCACCGTGCGCATCCCCAACGTGAACCACAAGGTGCGCGTCGTGATTCGGTGGAAGCACAAACGAGACGCCCAACCGTGCCAGGTGTTGGTGACCAATCGGATCAACCGGGAAGTGAGAGGC
>JANOUN010001304.1:0-7439 GCA_031416875.1 Planctomycetota bacterium
GTGTTGTTGGCATGCTGTCCTCGCAGATCGAGTCCCGCTGGCGCAGCCTTGGAATTAGCCAGCAGAAATCTGACGCCGTTCAGTACGGACACCTGGAAATCGCCTTCGAACGGCGTGTTTCCTGCACCCAGCATGGCCAGAATCGCCATTCCGGTGGCTGCGTTGCGACAGTTGTCGCCGAGCGATCCAGGTTGCGAACAACTTCCTTTGCATTCGCCGCCGGTATGGTCAAAACTCCAGCCACCGTCCGGAGCCTGATGATGTGCCAACCAGGTCAATCCCTGCTGCACGGCTTTCTCGCTGGCAGCAGAACCTCCCATTTTCGCAACCATGGCCGAACGTCCGGCTTTGCTGCGTCCGCCGAATTCAGTGGCTGCCATCGCCGATGCGGTGTTACTGCTGACGTCCACGCTGGCCTGGATGGATGCGAGTTTCAGATCGTTGATGTTGACATCGACGATGTCCATGCTCTCGACTTGTGAATCAATAAAGGTCTCCGCCGGAGGCGTGGATTCAGACAGTTCGACCGGCTGATCCACTTCCATCATCTCCAGCTCTTCGGTCTGAGCAGTCTCCGGCTCAAACGCGCTGGTGATCGTCATGAATTCTTCCTTCGCCTCCGACGGCAGAAAGATGGCCGCAAGTATAAAGATCACACCGGCATGAACGGCCACATTCGTCGCCAGCACGGCCAGTCGTCGCCGCTGGACGGCATCCGGATGCAGCAGGCGATGCAGACGCACTTTGAGCGTAAGTGGTTCCTCAGAAGTGTCCTCTTCCGTCTGCAATTCCGGGGCTTCAGATTCCTCATCCGTTGGTTCGGCCTCCGAAGAACTCTTGGCAGGTGTCTGGAAAGTGTTTTCTGAATCGGCCACATTGATCCGGCTGCCAAAGCCTTTAACAAATTCCAGTTCCACAGCCAGGATGTCGTAAAACCCATCTGACTTCGCGTCGGCCAGATCTGCCACGGGAATCTCAAAAATATCCTTTCCGTCGGACACAATCGTGCGATCACGCAGAGCGGGGATGTAGAAACCGTCAAGGCAGGCTTCGTCGAGGTCGCTGACTGGAATCAGAAAGAAGTTTGTGCCGTCGGATACGGTGATTCTCCGTTCGCTCATTCCGTATCTCCTGGCTTGATCTGCTGCCGACGTGATTTCCAGCCTCCGCTTTGTTGAGTTTCTGCAGGTGGCTTTTCTGCGGGCAACTCTGCCACAGCGTGCGTCTCAGGCTGCGGGCTACCCGGTGTTTCGCGGACCGTCGCGGGCTTTGATGGCACCGCAGTTTTGGGAATTGGTCCTGGCTTAGCAGGTGTTGCCGATACACGGGTTTTGGGAATCGCTGCTGGCTTCGAAATCGCAACCGGATGTTTCGCAGCGGATGTCTTTAAGGTTGGCGTCACATTCACAACCGGAGCGATGGACCGAGGCGATGGTGCAGTGACCGCGACCTTGCCTGGTTCGCTGGCCGCCGAGGTTTCCAGCAATCCAGCCTCGATTCGTCCCGCCCAGTACGTCAGATCTTCAGCCGACAGACCGCTCTCACGTTCGATCGTCATTTGTGCCTTCGTGCCGACTGTCGGCAGCGCTGCCGTGACCTGCAGTCGTCCGTCGTCACCGTAATTGAAGAAGACGTCCACGGGGGTGGCGGCCGGCAGATCGGGGGGCAGATCACGCACAACGCAGTTCCCAATCAGCGTCGCATGTCGTCCCTCGTCGTCACCGCCCTCGACCACTTTCACCGAGACGCTGGATTGATTCTGGCGAGATGTCGAGAAACGTTTTCCTTTCCTGACCGGAAGCCGTGAGTTGCGCGGGATCATCATCGATCGCCGCTGTCCGCCGGAATCCTTATCCAGTCCCAGCAACCCCAGATCGTGCGAATTCACATTGTGCACTGAAATTGCGGCAGTCAGTTTCTGTTCCGTCGTCAGCAGAATTCCCGCGTAGATCGCAGCACCATGAGCGACCGATTCATCAGCAGACAGCGATCGATCAACTTTCAGATTTGATTCCGATTCGAGCATTTCCTGGACCATGGGCATGCGCGACGATCCACCGACCACCAGCAGCCGCGAGACGTCTTTCCAAGTTCTGTTCGCTTCCTTAAGCGCCTTGCGCGTCGTCATCAGCGTGCGGTCAATCAGATCACCGCAGAGTGTTTCAAAGTGCGCGCGATCCAGTGGAACCTGAACCCGATTTCCATCCATCGAAAACCGAATAACAACTTCGTCGCGCTGCGACAGTGAACGTTTTGCGTCTTCGGCTTCTGTCAACAGTCGCTGTCGTTGCGACGGATCTTTGCGAGGATCTGTGCCAAACTGAATCAGAAACTGTTCAGCCACATAATCGGCAATGCGATGATCCCAGTCGATGCCGCCGAGATACACGTCGCCCGCAGTGGCGATTGCCGAATAGTCATTGCCGACGATTTCCATCAAAGTCACGTCAAACGTGCCGCCTCCCAGGTCGTAAACGAGCACCGTTTCCAGCGACTGGGTCTTACCTTCCGGCGATACAAAACCTCGCTGGATTCCATACGCCAGTGCGGCGGCTGTCGGTTCGTTGATGATGTCTACGACATTCAAACCGGCAAGGCGACCAGCGTCCTGAGTCGCCTTGCGGCGTGGTTCATTGAAATATGCCGGCACTGTGACGACGCATTGATCGAGAGGTCCCAGACGATGAATTGCATCATTCTTGAGTTTTTGAAGAATCAATGCCTGAATGACTTCGGGAGGAAGCTGCATTCCAGCGACCGGGATTCGATAGCCGACTTTGCCCAGATCACGCTTGGCAAACTGAACGACTCGATCCGGTTCGTACTCAGCAGCCTTCAGCGCTTCTTTTCCAACCACAACCGACTTGCGATCAAAGAAGACGACACTGGGAGTTGTCGCGTCGCCTTCCAGATTCTGCACCGTACACGGACGACCAGTGTTGTCCAGATGAGCGACAACCGATCGAGTGGTTCCCAGATCGATACCGACGGCAACTTGATTTCCCGCCATGGCCAATTCAGCAATTCCAATGGTGCGTAGAAAATGCAGACTCAGACAGTCAGCATCCGTTTAGTTCGACTGTCCCAGATTGGTTGAAAAAGGTGTCTGGAACTCTCCGGCATCAGGTTCTTCTTGTGTCTTCTGATGCCTCCAAAGTTCCAGACACCTTTTTCAACGCGATTTCCTGCACTTGGTCGTGAATCTGGGACAGTCGAATTAGACAAGTACTCGTATTTTCGTCTGCTGACCCCTTGGCAGAATGCCCAATGCAAGACAGGAAATCAGAGGTCGCATTGCGTATACGTCAAATTCCGGAGAATTGTGCGTCAAAAAATCCCAAGTCTTCCATTAGTGTACATAAGCGTAGCCGAATTCAAGCGTGACGCCAGGAAATAGCGGCGTTCATGCGTGCGACGAAGAATCTTTTTCTGACCCGTTGTGCTGCGTCTTTATCGCGGGCGGTTGCCCGCAGGCCATTCTCGGCATCCCGCCAATTGCGTCAGGGGAAGCTGAGAAGACTTCGCAGCTGCAAAAGCAGTTCGGTCTTTTCCACGATCTGCAGCGATTGGCATTCTGCAGGAACCTCCGAATTCGCCATTGAAGCAGCAAAGACTGACATGCCGGCGAATATCATAATTCTGCGTGCCGAGCGCAACACTTCGAAACATGCCCTGACGTCATCGCTTGCGGCATCAAGATCAACGATCGCCAGCAGGATACTGTCATTCTGTGATGCGAGGTAACGACAAATCGCAGGAACGGACAATGGCAGAATCTCGCATTCACAGTTCATCGCCTTGAGAATTCCGGCAACTGTTGTGCGCAGTTCGGAATCATCGGAGAGCACAATTGCATTGCGGCGGACGGTGGGATCAATGATGTCCGGAAACTGACTGCGGTGTGCGAAGACTTCTTCACCGGCAGACATCGGAAACAACGCCTGAGTGTCCGCCTGAAAACCCAGGAGCTCCAGTTCAACCAGGGAAGCTGCCGATTTGGCGGGGATCCGAAACGCCACTGGCCAGAGTTCATGACTGCGACCGTCTGCCGTACACCACGGACCGTAGCAGCACAGGATGCGCCCAAACAACAGGTGTCCGATCAGATCGTTGATTTCGTGCTGCGCGAATTCATCGGACCACGACTGCAGGACGATCACAAAATCTGCCGACATCGTTTGTTCAGGCCACGCCTTCAGCGCAGCCGACAAAGTCTGGTGCTCAGAAATCACGCGCACCTGATTGTTTTGTCGCAACATCTGCAGCAGCTCATAAAAAGTTGAACCGTCGTCGCGGCCAATAATCACGACGTTTGCTGTTTTGGGTTTTGTAATTTGCACCAGAATTCTTTCCCGGACTGCGAGTGCTCTCTTAAAAAAGGGGTCAGGCACCAATAGCCAAATGGCCCAGAGGGTGCTCCGCACGATTGGTTCCTGACCTCTTTTCCTGACTGTACCGTTTTCTATGTGCCCGCCAACTGAAGCGAGGTTTCCAGAACTGGAACCACGAATGAACACAAATAGACACGAATGGAATACTTAACATTCGTGTTCATTCGTGTCGATTCGTGGTTCAAACATCCAGCACATAGAATCCGGTAGAGTCAGCTCTTTTTTTAAGCTTAGGGCAATCCATTCAGCTTTCGCAACACCCATTCAGATGTCAGCAGTGTGAAGAAGATGAACAGAACCAACCAGTGATCCCAAAGTGTGCGTTCTTTCAGTATCTCTTCGGGACGGTCCTTTGGCTGAACCAGCGATATCAATCGTTCTGCTTCGAATGGTTCGACGACAGCGCCGTTGGTGAGTTCTGCAAGTTGTGTCAGGAGTGCACGGTTGCAACTGACGTTGGCAAGTTCCTGCGACATTTGTTTGCGCACAAGGACTTCGCTTTGGATCACAGCGTCCTCGGTCAGACTGCCACCGGTGACGCGCAATCGAACCTTCCATGCACCGGCGGACAGGCGTGGCAGGCGACCGACATATCGTTCCGCGGCATCTGCGGACGGCGTCAGAACGGTCACGTGTTCGACTTCGACGGGCGCTAACGCGGCATCATGCGGCGGCTGTTTTGAATGAACGGGTGTGGTGTCAGCAGTCATCTTTGCTTCTGGTTCCACCAGCGTCGCCACAATTTCAACTGCCACGCCTTTCAGTTGCGGCAGCAGTTTTGGATTCCATCGCACCATCGCTTCGACCGTTTCAGACTCATCGATCACGACGTCCGAAAGAGACATTCGCACGATGTCATTGCCGGCGGCCGCTTTGTTGCGTGCGGCCCAGCGAATCAAATGCCCCCAAAAGCGGTAATGCCACTCGTCACCGGCGCGTCGTCGCCAGCGCCAGGTGCTGTCAATTCCCATCCAGACGACCTGCCCAAAACCATAATCGTGATGCAGAATGGTCGGTTCAGGGGCGACGTCAACGCCGGGAATTGTGGATGTGGCCCAGACCGTGGCCCCTGGCTTGGCAATACCGCCATAGATCCACGGATGACCGGGCAGGGTCGCGAATGTGTTGTTGCGGTCGACGGGATCAGCCGACAGCTGGAACATGGGCAATGCCGATGCCTCGACGCCGAGTGACAGCCGAAACGATGTTTGTTCAGAGTCCGGCGACGTCGCCAGAAATTTCTCAGCCAAACGTTGGCGGGACTCCGTAACAGGCAGCAGCGCCTTCAGAACGGGTGATGTGAATTCATGCGGCATGTGACTGCGCCCCGGAATCACCATCAGCGTGAGTCCATCCCGCGTCACGGCCTGATCGATCATTTCCCACACGCCCGAGTCCACCTCCAGCGGATCGATGTCGCCGACGATCAGCAGATCCGTTTTGGCAAGTTGTTCGCGAAAGGCCTGTAACTCCGGCAGCTTGTTGGGAATGTAAGGCTGATTGAGCAGATCCAGAAACGGCTGATGCAGGAGCACCGTGAGCGGTTCGACCTGTTTGTCGCGGTCGAGCAAATTCTTCAGATAACGAAATTCCCAGCGGGCATCTCCTTCGACAAGCATGACGCGGGCTTTGTTATCGACGACCTGCAGGCTGAGATCGCGGCCGTTATTGTCTTCACGCAGTTCCCCCGGCTGCGTTCCGGTTTCCACGCGGTAGTCGAACCGACCGGCCGTGTCGGACGGAATATCGAACGTCACGCTGGCGCTGTCCGTTGCCGGAGTCACTGATTGCTCCGACACCAGGACTTCGCCCCGCTTTAACCGGACTGTGAGTGGTTCGCCTTCAAAACCGGACGTGCCGATCACCACACGAATTTGAGCCTTGTCGTTCAGAAATACGGCTTCAGGTGATTCCACCGCAGCAATGGACAGGTCGCGCGGCGGAAGTCGTGAACCGATCGGGACTGCGTACACCGGCACCTGCAGGCTTGCCAGCCGCTGCGCTGTGCCTGCGACATCTCCAGCTGCTGTCTGGCGTCCGTCTGAGATCAGGATGACACCGCGAATCAGCCCGGCACCTTCTTCGGATGTGAGCGACGTCAGCAACCGCAGGGCATCGGTGCCGCCGGGAATCAAGTCGGCTCGATCAGATTGCAGTGCGGCGGCAAGTCGCGCGGGTACGGATGCCTGTTGTTCGGATGCGAACAGACGAATCTCGATCGGCATCACGTCGTTCAGCTGTTCGAGCAGTTCATGGGGCTTCGACTGCAACAGCCGACGCACAAATTCGACGCGCGGCATCTCGGAAAGTTCATTCAGGGAATCCTTCACCTGGCGGGCTCGGGCGTCGGACAGCGACTGTTCGGCAGGTGTCGCGGGGCGCGCATCGCCACCGAGCCAGTTTGGTTCCTGTCCCGATTCAGCGGTGATCACCCATTGGTCGATCAGCGGGCGAGTTTCTGCATTTCCAAGCATCCCCAGCGCCTGAGCCCAGCGAAGTTTTTCGCCAAGCGACGCATGACGGTCCTGCGTCTCCATGCTGAGGGAACCGTCAATTGCAACAATCACTTTACCTCGCTGAGAAACATCGAATCGTTTCGTCAGGACTGGTTGCAACAGAGTCACGAAGAGGGCGATAAGAACCAGAACTCGAAGCGAAAGCAGCGTCCAGCCGACGGTGCGGGAAACCAGTCGGCGTTCCAGCCGCAGCAGCCAGATGCTGAGTCCGAAGGCAACAAGCACCCCGACAACAACGTAAATGGTCCAGCCAGGGGACTTCAGCCCCGAAAAAATCAGCCGCCAGTTCATCCGCTGTGTCTCAATCCCGCAGTTTCATCAGGAAATTGTGTCGAAAACTGCGGAGAAGGCTAACGGATTGGCGTGCTGAGTTCCAGCAGTATTCATGTAGGTTGGACATGCATGTCCGACATGCACAATTCGAATTCACGCCGCAGACGTATCGATAAATCCAGCAGGCGATTCTGATCTCGGCAGTTTCAGCGTGAACGTGGTGCCCTTGCCGATTTCACTTTCAACGCGGATTCTGCCC
>JANOUN010001305.1:0-15203 GCA_031416875.1 Planctomycetota bacterium
AGAGCCAGTGGCACACATCAAAACACGACTGACAGAGCACTAGCTGGTCGCTTCGCCGCACCAGAATTTCCTCGGTTCAAGCCCGTATTGACTCATTTGTCAAAACTGCGGGATACTACGCCGGTCAGAACTGGCCAGCCTCGCGGGTGCGAATTGAGGATTGAAGATGTCTGCTGTCTTGTCACAACCACAAACTGCATCCACGCCTCAGGCGGACATTTGTCCGGCGTGCGGTGCATCATCGACTCAGGCTGGTCACGCCTGGAAATTCATCAATGCACGCGGTGAGACGGAATGGCTGCGATGTCGCTGCTGTCAGTCCTATTTTATGGACCGTGGCTACAGCCTGGAAAGCGAAGTCAGCCACACTCAGACGATGACATGGGGCGACACAGAACACGGCGCGCAGCTCAACACGTTCAAGCAGCGGATGTACAAGTCCATTTTGGGACAACTGCAGAAATACGTGCAGCCAGAAGGCCGATCTTTACTGGATGTCGGATGTTCGTATGGTGGCTTTATGGAAGCGGCCACGAAGGCCGGTTTCCATGTTTGCGGTTTCGACATTGTTCCGCAGGCAGTCGATTTCGTAAAGACACACGGCATGTCGGCCGAATGCTGCGGACAGATCCGCGACTTTCAGGGATCGCACAGCAAGTTTGATGTGATTACTGTGCTGGATGCAAATATCTACTGGCCCGATCAGGCCACAGAACTGAGCGACATTTACAACCGTCTGAGCGACGGCGGTTTGCTCGTGATGCGTGTCGTGGATAAGTCATGGCTGGCGACAGTCGGTGCGGGACTGCAGAAGCTCTCACCTGACCGAGGCCGGAAAGTTCTGCAACGAGCTGTCAACGATCATCGGTTTTCCATGCCGATCGGCAGCCTGCTGAACCTTCTGGAAAAGACAGGCTTCAACGTCGTCAGTGCGTCACCCAAAGGCGCAGTTCACAGCGATGAGACCAGCCTTCTGGTGAAACTAGCGTTCGGCATCGGCATCGCGCTCTGGCAGACGATGGGCGTTTTTCTGGCACCGGGCGCAGTGGTGATCGCCGAAAAGCAGACTCTCGTGCCAGAGTCAAACGGACAATCCGAAAGCTGAGACAGTGCAGGCATTTTGCGAGTTACACGGTGCCTCTGGACCACTCTCGACATGACGCGGTCTCGGAGGTCTTTTTCAGGCGCTTTTTGCCGTCACTTTGGAATCCACTGGTTGCAGTGATGGTTTCGCCAGTTGCACACGATCCCTGAGCACCTGATATGTCACACCGCGCCAGACGTGAGTCTTTGCGAAAGCAGCGGTCAGGACGGCAATTGGGTAAACCAACCCCAGGATGGCGAATGCCGGAATCTGGATCATGATGCGACGCCAGCCGTACGGTGAGACGGTCTGATTACGGGTTGTTTTCACAAACCTGCGGATATGCCACTCACAGCAACCAATGCACACATGCGTTACCGTGCCGTAAATCAAAATTCCAATCGACCACGGCACCAGCGCCGAGGAACCTCGATAGATTGCCAGTGGCAACAGAATCCAGATCTCACAGCCAGCCAGCATGGCGGAGCGAAACACGAGAGGCCAACTGGGATGGTGGAGCTTTGCGGCCAGAATCTGGCGCACCAGAAATCCCCAGAAAGCCGTCAAAGTCACAGTCTCGGAATTGATGACCGGAATGTCAGGCTGCGGGACCGCCAGGTATCCTTTTTTATGAAGATACCCCGCAAGTTTTGTGTCTTCACTGAATGCCAGTCGCATGGCGTCCATGAACTCCGGATCACGAAAAACGTCACGGATGATCGCCATGCTGCCTGCCCAGATGATACCCTCCTGATACATACACGGCACTGCAAATGCATTCCAGAAGTATCGAACCATGCTTCCTAATGTCGGCGACTCTGGAACGTACCAGCGGTTACCGCTTGTGGCCTTTGCTCCCTCCAGAATCAGCGGTCGCATCAGGTCTCGAAGCCAGGTCTTGTGAGGTACGGTATCGCCATCACAAATGACAATCACCTCCACGTGATCGTCCAGTTGTTCCAGCCCGATCAACAGACTGCTGGCTTTCCTCGCGCAAGTCGGAAGCAGATATTTTCGAAGAATCACATCAATGCGATCCTGGCCATACTTCTGCTGCAACGCCATCGCCTGTGGAAACGCTTCATCTGCACCGGAATCGACAATAATGATCACTTTGTAGCGGGGATAATTCTGAGTTGCCAACCCATTCAGGCAGCGGTCCAGAAAAGGGTCGGTACCTCGAAGGCACAGGAACACCCGAGCTTCCGGAAGGGAAGACTCGGGAATCTCCGGACGAGCTTTCGTAGGTGCAGCGCGCAATGCTGTGAGCAATGGCACGAACTGCAACAATGCTTCTGTCGTGAGCCAGGCACAGAGCAGCAGCGATATGATTCCAACGGGATCGATCATCATCAAAGAACCACGGAGCTTGAGGAAAGATACGGGAGAATTAACCGGGGCAACGGCATCATTTGCGCACTCGCCCGCGGGAGTGATTCATTCCACACCCAGTGGCGGATCGACTGGCGTCCGCGGATTCACGAGGGGCAGTTCGCGTGTGGTTTTTTCGTGGGTATCGATTTCCGGAGCATCAATTTCGACGAGGATTTCGGTTTCTCCTAACAGCAGGCAATCACCCGTTTTCAGCAGCGCGCGTTCGATGTCCTGATTGTTGACAATCGTCAGGTTTGTTGATTCGTGGTCCACAATTTCAAAACCACCGATTTCGCCATGACAGATTTCGGCGTGAATGCGACTCAACAGCATATCGTTGATCGTAATGTCGGCTCGATGACTGCGGCCCAGAGTCACCGGCAGATCAGATTCAGAGATTTCGATATTGCCTTGTGGAAAGACGGCGGATTTCAGGATGAGTCGAGCCATAACAAGGTTCTCGTTCAGGAATTGGCAGGTCACACGTTCTGAGGAATTCCCTCGACCGAGGAGCAGTACCGTGAACACTATAACGCCTGCCGCAATGAAAGTCCGCTGTCGCGCAATGCCTGCCGGAGAGTTTCGCGGCAAACACCGGCTGCAGCCACCGTACGGCTCATCGACACTGCCATGCGGTTGTCACTACAACCGCTCCTGTCGACAGTGCCGGAATATTCTGACGATCCAATGACAGAGGCTTCTGCCGGGAAGAGCGTCCGGCAGGGTAATACCGAGATAGGCTTCGGCGGCACCAGAATCGGTGGCACGTCATCGCAATCTATGGATCGCCTGCTTTCAGCCTGTCGATTTGTGCAATTCTGAGTCAGAAAGAATGGTTCATGTCCCGTCGGTCTTCAAGTTCCAGTCGTCAACGTTCCAGTGACCAACGTTCCAGTGACCAACGCGGCCCGTATGAAACGACACCGGCCGTCAGCCCGGTCACTGAACAGACGACAGGGCCCTCGCTCGAATCGTTACTCGCATCCTGCGGTGCGCTTCAGTCCGCACTCTGGCAACGTGACGATGCAGACAATGCAACTGCTGCAGATCCGACTTCTGAATTCAAACAGGATGCGGATTGGAACGCTGAACAGAACGCAGGTTGCACGGCAGTCGCGGAAGGTGAACGAACTCCGAACGAGGCAGACTCGGCGGTGGAGTCGCAGGCCGATCTGTCGCAACAGCAACCGATCGATTCAGGAGTCGTTGGCATTGCACTGCCTGCCGATGTCAAGTCACTGATAAACTCGCTGCGTCATGAATTTCGCGCATCGATTGATGAGCTGAAGTCGGCTCAGTCGGCGGCAGCAGCAAGTCAAAGCGCCGTGCTGAAGACACTGGCCGAGATTATCTTTCAGTCAGCCTCCACGCGTGACGGTTCCGGAAGTGGTTTGGAGCAGATGTTATCGGAAACAGAAGATCGAATTCTTAACCGCATCAATCAGGTCGGTGGTCTGGCACATGTTGGCGACACAAAAGCGTCAGCAGCATCCACCAATGCCGGATCACGCGCATCGGCATCTGTCCAAAACAAGGCTACTCGTTCCTGGGCGGAAATCCGCGATGAATTTATGGTACATGGTGGGGTTTACGACTCTCCGGCTGAGCCTGTGCTTCAGGAACGCGATTGCACTCCGGAAGAATCGGCCAGCCCGGAAGCGGTGTCGGCAGATCAGGAATGTCGACTGGAAGTTCCGCATGCAGTTGACGCAGAGTTGCTGAATGAACAGGAGCTGCGAACTGCATTTTACGAACGTGAAGCATTCATCCTGACCCTGATCGGTCGTTTGCGGCATCAGCATCAGAGGTCGAGCGGACACCTTCCTGCAGAACAACTGAAGAGCGTGGCAGAACACCTGCCGGAAGATTTGGCAGTACAGGTACTTCAAACTCTGCAGCAACTCGACGAACGGGCGCGAATCGGCGAACTGGAACTGTCACTTGAACGAGCGCGTCTGTCGCGGCAGTTAAGTCAACTTGATCATTCGCGGCAGTTAATAGAACACAACGCCCGGCAACTTGGACTCACGCTCGCGGCAGACGGAACACTTTCGAATCCGCAGAAGCAGGCAATACGCGGCAGCGAATCCCGGCGCTGGCTGAGCAAACTGGGATTCGGGCAGTAGTGCTCTGTCAAGGCCTGGAAAAGGAAGGCCTGGAAAAGGGGTCAGGAACCAATAGCCAAATGGCCCGAAGGGTGCTGCGCACTATTGGTTCCTGACCCCTTTTCCACGGTGACACAGCACCAGCAGTCGAAACTGCAGGTGCGCGGGAGTCGGGTATGGCTGAGCGAACTCATCGAATGCTTCGACGCACCAGCCATGTCTGACCGCGAGTTCTGCGAAGCCGGGGGCGCTGACGCGGCCAGGGTCGCCGATCCAGACGACTCCGTGATCGGTCAGCATGGCCCGCAATGTACACAGCAATGGCTCATAGCCCGCAACATCGTACAGCACATCGCTGGCAATTATGAAGTCGAACTGATCCGTCGGCGGCTGCTGCCAGTCGAACACCTTACCAGGTGTGTCAGCAAAACCATTCAGCGCGGCATTGGAAACAGCCAGTCTGACGGCCGACGACGCGTGATCTGCAAAAGTCACATCATGACCCGCGATCAGAGCGCCAATTCCGGCCACGCCGATACCACAGCCTAGTTCCAGTGTTTTCAATCGCGATGGCCACGTCTGGCGCAGAATCATCGCGGCAGTTTTTGGCGCAGCAGCCCAGAGTGATCCCCAGTACGGATCCCAGTCGAAAGACCCTGCGCGCTCGCACTGGAGTGCTTCGTTGAGCACCTGATCCTGGCTGGACGGAAGCTCAATGATGATCTCATGGTCGGCGATGGAGAGCGTCTGGCGGGCAAGCTGCAGAGTCATTCGACTTTTCTAAGACTGTCGACAATGTGGTTCAGTGATTTCTCGGCCATGCGGTTCATGTAGTCCCAGGAATGTCCTCCTCCGGACGTCTCCAGATCTCGCTCGTGCAGAATTCCTGAGGACGACAGTTTCATCCCCAGCCGCGCGGCACCGTCGAACCATTCTGTGTCGGCTGGATCGCAGCAGAAGAACTGATACCTTGGCCATGCGAGCGGATGCAGGTTGAGCACCACCGATGCCTGACGTGCAGCTTCCATATCCGGAAACATCGAATCCAGAGGAATGCCGGATCCATAGAGCTGATAAAAGTCCACAGCTGGTGCAATCGCCGCGACAACAGGGAATCTTGACGCATAACGAAACGCCAGTTGAAGTGCGCCCTGACCTCCCATACTCACGCCCAGCAACGCGATGCGTGGAGTGGCGATGGAGAAATTCCGTTCGATAAAAGGTACGACCGAATTCACCAGCCAGTGTTGAGGCGTCTGTTCGGTGTCAAACTCGCGACACATCACATCAGCCACCAACTGCGTCCGCCGTCCGGACAGACAGCCACCAGTCCATGCTCCTGAAACAAGCGACTGAAGATCAGGTTTTCATTCAGCAGCACTCGCCCGTGGCCATGCAGAAAAAGGACTGCAGCCTGGGGAGGCGTCTCAAGCTGTGGCACGAAAATATCAACCCGACGGCCGTCAAGCGATCCCGTGTGCCAGCAGTTCAGGATCGATTCTCGGTCTGATGCGATTGGCACCAGTGACTGGTCGGCCTGCATTTCAGTTTTCGTCAAAGGCACAGAACCACCAAATATGTTTCGGAGATGATTGAACATGAAAATCCGGTACGGCTTTATCCGGCCAGAATCTCGCGAATACGACTTGCGAGATCCCCTGGACTGAATGGTTTTTGCAGAAAGTCGATGTCAGGTTCATGCGCACCCCTGCGCTGAACAACATCGTTGGCAAAGCCCGACATGAACAGCACACGGGTATGATTCTGACGATGGACGATGGCGTCCGCCAGATCTCGCCCATTCATATCGGGCATGATGACATCGGTGATCAGCAGATGCACGACATTCTGATCGGCAATTTCGATCGCTTCGGTGGCGGATCGCGCGACAATCACGCTGTAGCCAAGTTTTTTCAGCAAAGACTTGCCAAGATCCAGGACGAGCGGTTCGTCTTCCACGAGCAGGATGGTTTCAGACCCTGTCAGCTGGTGATGAACATGGGTTCCCGCACTTGACTGTTCATGACGCACTCTGGATCGAGGAAAGCAAATGTCGAATGTTGTTCCGGACCCTTTTCTGCTGGTGACTGAAATCACGCCGTCGTGCCCGTTCACAATGCCATAGACTATTGAAAGTCCAAGGCCGGTTCCTTTTCCAAGTTCTTTGGTTGTAAAGAAAGGCTCAAAAATGCGCGCCTGCGTTGTTTCATCGATACCGCAACCGTTGTCCGAGATACTGAAAGCCACGCAATCGCCGGACGAGCAGCGTGTGACCGAAGATTCTGAGGTGTCCGACGCTGGCAGATTGCGCGCAGTGAGTGTGATTCTTCCTCGCCCATTGATCGCGTCGCGGGAATTCACGATCAGATTTGCCACGATCTGATCCCATTGAGCGGGATCAATGAAAATAGGCCACAATTCCGGTGTCGGAGTCCAGGCCAGTTCAATCTCTTCACTCACGACACGCCGCATCAGACGCAGCATGCGAGGTACGGCTTCGTTCAGGTCCAGTGGCACCGGAGCGGTAGATTGTCGTCGGGCAAATGCGAGAAGCTGGTGCGTCAATTCAGAAGACCGTCGGGCCGCACTGCGAATGGCAGTAATCTGCTCGGTAATCAAGGGCTGTTCGTGAGTTTGCATCAGCAGCATGTCACTATATCCCAGGATCACCTGCAGCATGTTGTTAAAGTCATGCGCAATGCCGCCGGCGAGTGTCCCCACGGCTTCCATTTTCTGCGCTTCCATCAGGTGACGTTCCAGTTCATCACGCTTTAGCTCCGCTCTTCTCCGATCTGTAATATCCGTCACGAGCGCAAAAAAGCCTGGCACCGATCCGTCTTCTGCATAGTGCGGCGCGTAGATGACACTGCGAAAGCGAGGTTCGCTGGTGAGACCTGCTTCCGGCATGACAAATTCCACCGTTTCCCCGTTCAGCGCACGTTCAATCCACGGAGCCACGAAGATGTACTGATCCTGTGACAGCACCTTTGCAAGATGGTGACCAAGCATATCATCGGTTGCTGGCCCGAGCCCTTTAGCGTGCCATTTCTCGCCCATTTCATTGACGAACTGGATGACCAGACTTCGGTCGATATACAACAAAAGTCCCGGCAATGAATCTGCCAGAACCTGCAGTCGCTGTTCGATGGACTTGCGACGCTGAATGTCTTCGAACAATGCAATCAACAAGGGAGCGGTATCGACGTCTGAGCTGATCGCCGAAACCATCTGATTCACCCAGATCAGACTGCCATCTGCACGGACACAGCGATATTCGATAGAGTATTCCTGGATGTCGCCATTCAGCAGCATCTCCAGGTTCTCAGTGCAACTTTCGAGATCCTCTGCATGGATCATCTCAGAAAGTGTCAACGCATTGAGTCCCGACGCGCGATACCCAAGAATCTCCGCCGCGCATTCATTGGCCTGCACAAATTGCATCGTTCGCGAATCGATGATCGCCACACCTATCGCCGCCTGTTCAAACACGGCCCGAAATCTTGTCTCGCTGAACCGCAGTTGAGCTTCAGTGGAACTCAGCAACTGCACATCCCGTTTCAGCTGGGCATGCACGACGGACAATTCCTTCGTGCGATGACTGAGCGACTGCGTCAGTTGTTGTTGCCGGAAAGTAATGATGTAAGTCAGCATTCCGGCCAGACCCAGAATTGCCGCTCCATTTCCTCCGAAAAACAACGCTGACCGAAGATAGGCCGGGTTCCATCCTGCACTCGGCGCTGCCACCAGCTGCCAAACCTGGTTCAAGCACTGAAACTCGAAGATTTCCGGTTTGGTATCAAATACGTCCGGGCTGCCAATGAACGGCGATTCACCATCTCGGCGAATGGCGATCCGCAGCAAATCGTTGATGCGGCGAATTCCCGCTTCGAACAAGAATGGATCGAGCTTTACAACGATGGCGACACTTCGGTGAACATGATTGGGCGTCTCCGCCGAATCTCGCAGAATTAACCCACTACTTCCCTGAATGAGCGGTACGGGACCAGTCAAACGCATGTCACCTGTCTGCACCACAAGTCGCAGATCTGCGGCAACCTGCCGGACGGGACGGGTGTACAGGTCAAGTCCCAGGGCGGCCTCGTTGCCCTGCCACGGAAAGCAATGAGTGATCACTCCGTTATCGACGATCTGGTATGCCTGAACCCAGCTGGAATCCGCGTGCATGCCGCTCGCGATGTCGGCGAAGGCGTCGGCGAAGGCCTCCGGTGATTCTGAATCATGCCCGAGTATGAAATTCTGCATTGCCTGCAGCTCCTCCTGCAGACGCTGCAGTCTGTCATTCAGAGCATCAGCTTGCAGCCGCAGGATCTGGCGGACTTGCTGTTGTTGTTGCTGCTGAGCATTCTCGGCCTGAAACCAGGTGACAAACAACCAGACCGGAGTCAGCAGCAGCATGACCAGCACGGCTTTCCGATTCGCTTCTGTTCGCGGTGATGCGTTCTCATTCATTGGGTGGGGAAATTCCATCCTCAATCAACCCCGGTCGGTGGCAAACGTGACGGTGCGGGGATAATGCAGCCCGGAACTGTAGCCTTGAAAACGCCAAGTCTTGCAGGGTACACGCAGCCTTTGAAATTGGCGAGTTCTACGGTCGATGAATACAATATCTCTGTCAAATACGACACGCGAACGTTAGCATCGTCTGAGGACTGAATTCGCGGCATTCCGAAAGTTGGTATTGTTTCAGGGACCATCGTGTATGCACCGTATCAAACAGCGGGTTAGGGACGTTCAGACGCGTCAGCAGCGGCAGTGGCTTTGGCAATGTGTTTCTGCGGGACTACTGGCCGGTGGAGCCGTCGGAACTTCAGCGGCTGTGTTGCGTATTCTGGTTCAGGGAAGCTTTTCGTGGATGTGGGTTGCGGTCGCCGTGTTGTCACCGGTCATCATTACGAGTTGTGTGGCGATTGTGAAATCCACGTCCATGCAGTTGGCTGCCTACACGATCGACAACCGATACGGACTCAAGGATCGAACGCAAACGGCTTTGCAGTTTCTGGCATCAACAGCAGACGATTCCGCGCTGCGACGTCTGCAGATTGAAGACGCCGAGGATCATCTGCAGTCCATTGACCCGATCATGGTCGCTCCGATCCATGCCCCAAAATCATGGGGCTGGGGAATTCTGTTGACCGTGCTGACTTGCATGCTGTCATTTTTCGCCGGTCGGCCGGAACGAATTCATGCTTCGACAGAAAGCAACCCGGTTGTCTCTGCACAGGCCGACCGCATCGCCGTCGGCCTGGAAGAACTGAAGGATTTTCAGCAGGAACAAAATGATCCGGAACTCGAAAGTGTTCTGAAAGATCTGGCTCGACAACTCACGGAACTCAAAACGCCTGGCCTGGACCCCACAGAAGCGCTGGCGAAACTGTCAGACATGGAGGCCACCCTCCAGAAAATGCAGGAGCAGGTCGCCGAGACGTCTGTCGAAGCTGAGTTGCAGGAAGTGGGCGAGGCGTTTTCGCTCGCGGAAGCAATGGCTGCGGCTGGCCAGGCGATGGCCAAAGGTGAAATGGAAAAAGCTGCAGCAGAACTCAGCAAACTCGAAATGCCCGAACTTGACCGCAAGACCGAGAAAGTAATCAGCGAGAAACTGGAGCAGATTCAGAACAGCAAAGGTGACCAAAAGCAAAGCCTGAAAGAATCGCTTAAGAAAGTGTCCGAAAGCCTGAGTTCCGGCGACAAAAACAAGTTTCAGGATGGCATGAAAAGTCTGGCAGGCGAATGCAAAAAACAGGGTCAGAAAAAAAAACTGTCCGATCTGCTTCAGAAGCAAAGCCAGGCCCTGAGTGAATGCAAGAGCGAATGCGAAAACGAAGGTCGCTCACAGGCAAAGGCACAGGCTCAGTCAAACAGGAAGGGCGGAGAGAAGGCCGGTAAAGGCAGCGCGGACGTGAACGGTGACAAAACAGCCAAACAAAAGACCGGGAGTGAAATCAATCTGAAAGGCGAAGATTCAGGCACCGGTGACTCAGACACCGAAACCGAAAAAGGACCCGAACAGGAACAGGAAGCTGTACGGCAGTATCGTCAGAACTCGGATAAATACGAAGCATTGAATGAAGCGGTGCTGGAATCAGAATCCATTCCACTCGGCCACCGTCAAACCATTCGCCGCTACTTCGAAATGATCCGCCCCAGTGCAAGTGAAACAGATGCGGTGAACGCGCAGACGGATGCAAAAACGGATGAGAACTAGTCAGCCAGTGCCATGCTTTGCGCCGGAATTAATGCTCATTTTTCAGACGACAGGCCAGAACCGCCATAACGTCCATCGCTTTGCCTTTTGTTCCGCACTAAACTTCGCGTCTCTCAGCACTTTTCCTGTTTACAGACTTGTGGATCAGCGATGTCTTCAGTTCTTGTCACTGGCGGAGCCGGTTTTCTGGGCAGTCACCTCTGCGATCGGCTGATCGAACGCGGCGACGATGTGATCTGTGTGGACAATTTTTTCACCGGTTCAAAGGAAAACGTCCGACACTTACTCGGGCATCCTTGCTTTGAACTCATCCGACACGACATCGTGCATCCGTTGTACATTGAAGCGGAACGCATCTTCAATCTGGCGTGCCCTGCCTCACCCGAGGCTTATCAGTCTAATCCCATCAAGACGATCAAGACCTCCGCGGTTGGGATGGTCAACATGATGGGATTGGCCAAGCGCTGTGGCGCGCGAGTTCTTCACGCTTCGACCTCGGAAGTCTACGGTGATCCGCAAGTGCATCCTCAGACAGAAGACTACTGGGGGCACGTCAATCCGATCGGGCCTCGGAGCTGTTATGACGAAGGGAAACGCATCGCGGAATCGCTGATGGTGAATTATCACCAGGCGCACGGTACGGAGATTCGCATCATCCGCATTTTTAACACGTATGGCCCGCGGATGGCACCGGACGACGGACGCGTCGTGTCCAACTTTATCATGCAGGCGTTGAAAGGCGAAGACATCACCGTCTACGGCGATGGCCTGCAGACGCGATCGTTCTGCTTTTGTGACGATCTGATTGCGGGCATGATGAAGCTCATGGATCAGGACGAACACGCCGGACCAGTCAACATCGGCAATCCTGTTGAGAACACGATGCTGGAACTGGCCGAAGCCGTGATCAAAGCGACCGGCAGTAAGTCGAAAGTCGTGCATCGTCCGCTGCCTGCAGACGACCCGAAGAAACGTTGCCCTGATATCACTCGCGCAAGAGAGTGGCTGGGCTGGGAACCACAGGTGGCATTGGCCGAAGGTTTACAGAAGACGATTGAGTGGTACAAAGGGAGAATCGCCATGACCAGATCCATGTGACCAATGGCCAATCATTGATGCGAGTGGCATAGAATATCATCCCTGTCCCGTAGCTGAATTCGCAAGAATTCAGACCCTTTCACAGGGAAAATTCAAGTACAGTCTTTCAGCTTCTCTGTGCTCCCGTCGATTCTCAGTGAAACTCTGTGCCCGTGGTGGTGAAACGAATCCAATAACCTGTTGCCTGTACCGCAGGGCTGACGCCACTCCGCTCGCCTGACTCTTGATTGCCGATATGAAGAACATCCTTGTGACTGGTGCTGCTGGCTTTATCGGAATGCAGACAGCCGCGCGCTTGCTCGACCGCGGTGACACCGTTGTCGGCATTGACAATCTGAACGACTATTATTCCCCGCAGCTCAAACAGGACCGACTTGCACAGCTGACAGGCCGCCCCGGTTTCCGGTTTGAAAAGCTGACGCTGGAAGATCGAGAGGGAATGACGAAACTGTTCGAATCACACAGATTCGACAGTGTGATTCACCTGGCGGCTCAGGCGGGTGTGCGTTATTCGATCACGCATCCCCACGCCTACGTGGATGCAAATCTTGTCGGGTTCATGAACATTCTGGAATGTTGCCGGCATCAGCATGTTGAACATCTGACCTACGCGTCGTCCAGTTCTGTGTATGGCGCAAATCGGAAGGTTCCGTTTTCCGTGGATGATCGAGTGGATCATCCGATCAGTCTGTATGCCGCGACAAAGAAAGCCAACGAACTGATGGCGCATACGTACAGCCATCTGTACGGTATTCCAACGACGGGCCTGAGATTCTTCACAGTCTATGGTCCCTGGGGACGACCGGACATGGCCATGTGGATGTTCACCAAAGCCATTTTGAGCGGTCAGCCCATCGACGTCTTTAATCACGGCAAGATGAAACGTGATTTCACATTTGTGGCTGATATTGTGGAAGGCGTGATTCGGACCAATGACACGATCCCGACTGCTCAGCCTCTCAACGCCATTACAGATGATTCACAGACTGCCGCGCCGTACCGCGTCTACAACATCGGTAACAATCAACCGGTCGAACTGATGTATCTGATTGAGACGCTCGAAAAATCGCTCGGCCTCAAAGCCGAAAAAAACATGCTTCCGATGCAACCCGGCGATGTTCCCGCCACCTTCGCCGACATTGATGCACTGCAGCGCGATGTCGGCTTCCGCCCCGGCACGCCAATCGAAGAAGGCGTACAGAAATTCGTGGACTGGTACAGGTCGTACCATAAGTGCTGAAACGAGATTCGAAAAAGGACACTATCGCTTCGCGGACGTGCCGTTTATGATTCCGGGAGCGAACTCGGCGCGACTCGCCGTTGACTCTCCGGAGACAACTGGCAAACCCGGAGAGGTGACAGAGTGGCCGATTGTGCCGGTCTCGAAAACCGGTGAGCCCGCAAGGGCTCCGGGGGTTCGAATCCCCCCCTCTCCGCTTCGTGTCTTCCCATCCTGAAAGAGTTCTGATGAAGAGCTTCACCGCGTTTGCAGTTTGTATTGCGATCATCACTGCGTCGATGCCCAATACGAGACTCCTCGCTGATGAAAACGCCAAGCCCGTAAGGAACGCTGCGTGGATGTATGATGCCGGATTGATGCAGCCGTTCTGGCTGGGCGACACCGTGGACGGTGAATCTGTGCTGTTCATCAAAGACCCGGCAACCGGTGAAGCGAAGGCCCAGTTGCTGTTTCCGGTTCAGGAAGTCCTGAGCGTAACGCGCGCCGTGGACTGGCGAGTACCCGGCGGCACGACGTTTAAGGAAGGCCGCGATTACGTCGTGACGGCCCGGTCACGTGAGATCACTCTTCCAAAGGACTCGCGAATTCCTTCGTTCACGCCGGATCAGTTGCGCCGTCCGGCCGGTTCTCAAAAGTATCAGCTGACTCATCGCGACGGGAATGGCGAGATCCTGTTTGCAGCAGGGGCAGAGTACCATCAAATGCAGGTGTGCGTCACCTATCGACATGCCAGCGAGCCATGGCCATCCGCCCCTGTGTTCGATGAGAAGGCATTGCCGAAAACGATTCAGAAGCTTCAAAACAAAGAGGCTGTTTCCATCGTGCTGCTCGGTGACAGCATCTCAACGGGCTGCAACGCATCCGGCTGGGCCAACTGCAGTCCTCATCAGCCGCCGTACCAGGACTTGCTGCTTGAACACCTGAAACAGACTTATTCGCCCAGCATCACGCTCACGAACATGGCTGTGGGAGGCACGTCAACGCCGTGGGGATTGACTCAAATTCCCGACGTCGTTGCCGCCAGGCCGGACCTGGTCATTCTGGCATTCGGCATGAATGATTCGTCAGGTCGAAGCGCCGAGGAATACAAATCCAGCACGCTGGCGATGATCAAAGCGGTACGTGACGCTCAACCGCAGGTCGAGTTCATACTTGTCGCCACGATGCTCGGCAATCGCGACTGGGTCACACTGAAGCACGATCTGTTTCCCCAGTACCGAACGGCTCTGCAGGAACTTACGGAACCCGGCATCGCGCTGGCGGACATGACTTCGATCTGGACTGAGATGCTGAACCGCAAGCAGGATTGGGATTTGACCGGCAATGGTGTCAATCATCCAAACGACTTCGGCCACCGAGTCTACTCGCAGGTGCTGACGACATTGCTGGTTCCGCCTTAGGGTGCGTTGCGTCAGTTCCTCCTCCAAATCATTCCCGATCAGGGACCGAAAGGAAAATCGTCCTTCCTCTTTCGGACGCAACTCAAACTGTTCACTTCAACGATACCAGACGGCCCCTGCACATCGGCCACCTTGGCACTGGGATCAGCAGTTGTTCCAATAGCTACTCGCGAGTTTGCTCATGCGGTCACCCTGCCGTAGAGTGCTGCGAAACGGCAGTCAACAACCGCAGTACGGTCAAACCGGAGCCCATAAATGCCCTCTGAGGCAACAACGACAACGGGATCAGCAAAAAACGGATCAATGGTCTCAGCATTTGCGGCGGCGAAGAAGAAGGCGAAACGCCTGACGCTGCCAAAGCTCGAACGAAAATTGTTTGAAGCGTGTGATATTCTGCGAGGCAACATGGATGCCTCGGAGTACAAGGAATTTATCTTCGGCATCCTGTTCCTCAAACGTCTGAACGACCAGTTTCAGGAAGATCAGGGGCGGATGCTGAATACACCGCAAAGAAGCTGAAGCCCGACCTGATCGAAAAACAGCTCGCCAACCCGGATAAGTACGTCTTCTACGTCCCCAATGATGCTCGCTGGGATTACAACGACGACAAAGGCCGCAACAAGGGACTGGCTCATCTGAAGACCAGCGTCGGTTCCGGGCTGAACAAGGCTCTGGCGGC
>JANOUN010001306.1:0-3459 GCA_031416875.1 Planctomycetota bacterium
AGGCAACGACCAGCCCCCAACGAACAAGCGGGCTCGTGCGTTTTCCTTTAAATGTATGAGTGCCTTTCCAGGGCAGCATACAAAGCGACGCATCCTCAACCCCTTCGGCTTTACGAGGAACAACGACCGGTGTGTTTGTGGGTATTTCAGCCGCTGATTACCTCACACTGCAGCTTTCCGACAAGCACCACATCGATGTGCATACCAACAGCGGGGGCACGCTCAGCATCGCGGCCAACCGGGTTTCCTACATGCTGGACCTGCGAGGCCCCAGCGTCTCCGTCGATACAGCCTGTTCATCGGCCTTAGTTGCGGTTTCGTTTGCCTGCCAGGCGATCTGGTCAGGGGAGTGTGACGGGGCATTGGCGGGTGGTGCCAACGCACTGATCTCACCGAACTCGTCAATCGGATTCAGCAAGGCGGGCATGCTCTCGCCAAGTGGTCAGTGTTTTGCGTTTGACGAGCGGGCCAATGGATACGTCCGCGGCGAAGGGGCTGGCCTGGTTTATCTCAAGCCTCTGTCACGAGCACAACGTGACGGCGACCGAATCTACGCAGTTGTACGGGCGGCGGTTGTCAATTCGGACGGACATACTTCGTCCATGACCGTGCCCGGCGTGGAAAGCCAGGCCACAATGTTGCGGCAGGCGTATCGAGAAGCAGGCATTCGTCCGCAGGATGTCGACTATATCGAAGCGCACGGGACCGGTACGCCTGTGGGAGACCCGATTGAATCTGAAGCACTGGGAAGAGTTCTGGGGGAAGGACGAGCCGACGACAATAAGTGCCTGATGGGCTCGGTCAAAACAAACATCGGTCACCTCGAATCCGGCTCCGGGATCGCAGGCATGATCAAGGCAGCGCTGGTGCTTCATCACCGCATGGTTCCGCCCAACCAGAATTTCAAGACTCCGAATCCCCGCATTCCGTTTGATGCCCTGGGACTTGAGGTCGTGAAAGAACTGCGTCCACTGCCGCAGCCAGAGGGTCGACTTCCGGTTGCTTCAGTCAACTCTTTCGGATTTGGCGGAACGAATGCACATATCGTGATGGAAGCTGCGCCGCTGCCATTGCTGCGAACTCGATTAACGACGCGACAGCCCGAAGCAACACGGCCATTTGTATTGCCGGTTTCTGCGCGCGACAAGACCGCCTTGCGAGACTATGCCACGGCCTACAGGAAATTGCTGAGCGACCTGGCGAGCGGGGGACGTCAGTCCCCTGATATTGCGACGGGATTCAATCCGGGGGTTGACACCCCCGGCTCGCCGGTTAATGGATCAATCAGTCTCGCTGATGTCTGCTATTCGGCAGGCACGCACAAGGAACACCATCCTGAGAGACTGGTCGTCATTGCAGACGACGCTCAACAAATGAGTGATCGACTGCAGAGCTGGCTGGACAGCGAAGAGCCAGTTCCCGGTGCCATCGTCGGCCATCGTCGCGATGCCGCCGGAGAACTGGTCTTTGTCTTTACAGGGCAGGGGAGCCAGTGGTGGGGCATGGGGCAGCAGTTGCTGCAGCGAGAGCCTTTGTTCCGCAGCACGATCGAAAAGATGGATACCCTGTTTCGTGAACTCAGCGGCTGGTCGATCGTCGAGGAGATGGTAAAATCCGAGGACCAGTCCCACATCGATCGAACTGCCATCACGCAGCCCGCCATCTGCGCCCTGCAAATTGGACTGGTCGAGTTGTGGAAGTCCTGGGGCATCGTTCCGACCCGAGTCGTCGGACACAGTGTGGGCGAAGTCGCGGCTGCGTATTGCGCCGGGGTTTTGTCGCTCGAAGATACGGTTCGTGTGATCTATCACAGAAGCCGGCTGCAGGACACAACCGCAGGACACGGTCGGATGCTCGCGGCCGGGATCAATCCGCGTGAAGCTCGCGAAATGATTGGCGACCTCGCTGATCGTGTCCATATCACGGCGATCAACAGTCCTGGACTTGTGACACTCGGAGGCGATACGGCCCCGCTGGAGTTGATCGGCGCACGACTGGAACGTGAAGGCCGCTTCATGCGGTGGCTGAAGGTGAATTATGCGTTCCATACACACCAGATGGATCCGATTCGGGATCAGTTGCTGGACAGCCTGGCGTCGATCAGACCACAGGCAAGCAACATTCCGTTTGTCTCCACAGTCACGGGAGGGATCTATCCTGGCGAACAGCTCGACGCCATGTATTGGTGGCACAATGTTCGACGTCCGGTCCTGTTCGAACCAGCCGTCACGAAATCAATTCAGTCAGGTGCAACCGTATTCCTGGAAGTCGGTGCCCACCCGTCGATGCAGAGTTCACTGAATGACTGCCTGGCGGCTCAGGGAACTGAGGGCCGGGTATTGCATTCGCTGTCACGCAAGACCGACGAGTCGTTGCAGATGCTTTCCAATCTCGCACAGCTTCATTTTTGCTCGGCGGAAATCGACTGGGCGGCAGTCAACCAGACCGCCGGTCAATTGGTCACGCTCCCGAGTTATCCGTGGCATTACGAATCGTATTGGCTGGATCAGGGAGATTTGTCGGCACGGCTGCTTCCGATTCGTCATCAGTTTCTGCAAAGACGCCTTTCTGCCGCTCGCCCAACCTGGCAATTCGACGCGGATCTGAGAGTCATTTCATATCTGCAGGATCATCGCCTGTGGGACGGCGTCGTCTTTCCGGCTGCCGGATTTGCAGAAATCGGTCTCGCCATTGCCCGCGAACTGTTTCCCGAGGAACCGTACGGCGTCGAGGAACTTGAACTCCTGAAGGCGCTGTTTGTATCACAGGATGTCGTGCCGACAATTCAGGTCACCTTTGATGCGGACGACCGATCGTTTCGAATCTTCAGCAGGGCGGACGAAAAACAGGACTGGGAACTTCACGCATCCGGTCGATTGGTGCTTGTTTCGTCTGAAATGCCATTTGCCGAAACCGTCGATCTGGCGCAGATCCTTGCGCGAATCGGTAACGAAGTGACTCACGAACAGCTCTACACAGAGCTTGGTCTGATGGGCTACCAGTTCGGTCCGGTGTTCTCTCAGATCGAGCAGGTCTGGTGCGAGCCCGGTGAGTCGCTGGCGAAAATCGTTGTGCCGGAGTCGATTATTGAATCAGCGACCGGCTATCGGTTTCACCCGGCGATTCTGGACGCCTGCTTTCAAGCCACACACGGCACACGCGAAGTCATCACCGATATGGTCGTCCCGGATTTCTTCTTTCTGCCGGAGTCCATTCGGCGCGTCCAGTTGTATCAGACAAGTATTCCACAGGAGCTTTGGGCACACGCAAAGTTGCGGCAGCGCGATTCAAAATCCATTCTGTGCGACATCTTCGTGTATGACGAGCATGGAAATCGATGTCTACGGAAATACGCGGGTCCGACTGAATGCGCTCAAAGACAACATTTCGTATTTCGTGATCGATCTGGCTCAGCATTTGTCTGCCAAGCCGGATTACGTCGCCGCCATGTTCGACGAG
>JANOUN010001307.1:0-4363 GCA_031416875.1 Planctomycetota bacterium
TGATCACGCACAATCTGAAAGACGCTCAAAAGCAGGCGTCGAAAATCCGATCGGTCGCAATTCAGTTCTTTACGGACACCGGCGAATGGGCGGAACGCTTCTGCAAGAAAAACGGTCGCCTCATGCGCCCGATGGACGTGACAAATGAACTGACGCCGGAACTGAGTCGCCTGGCCATCATGATCGGTGAAGCCGCTGCTGCCGCGACCACCGAAGCCAATCAGGTGGAACTGAAATCCGCCGGCGACCGTTGTAAAATCCTGGCGGATAACATTCAGTCGTGGACGCGGCAGTCGGTGGAAAACTCCGTGTACTGGGTAGAGCGATCCGGAACTTACAGGCAACGGTTATCCTTGATGAGCGCGCCGGTGGAAGTCGGGCCGATCCTGCGCGAACATCTGTTCAATGCGATACCGTCCGTCATTATGACCAGTGCCACGCTGGCGACTGGCGTGAAGGATTTCAGTTTCTTTCGATCGCGCGTTGGTCTGACCGAAGGCAGTGATATTCGACTCGGGAGTCCCTTCAACTACGAGAAGCAGACCCGGCTGATCCTTTCAACAAATATGGCCGATCCAGCGGTTGATCCGAAACGCTTTGAACAGCAGTGCTGCGAACGGATTCAACGGCATCTGCTGGAGACTCAAGGCCGCGCCTTTGTGCTGTTCACAAGTTATTCGATGATGCAGTTCTGCGTTGATCGCCTGACCGGCTGGCTGGCTCAACATGACTTATCACTCTATTGTCAGGGAAAGGGTCTGCCGCGTTCAGCCATGCTGGATCGATTTCGAGCTGACGAACGCGCTGTGTTGTTTGGAACGGACAGTTTCTGGCAGGGCGTGAACGTCCCCGGTGATGCACTGCAAAATGTCATTATCCCGCGACTTCCGTTCAGCGTCCCTGATCATCCGCTGCTGGAAGCTCGACTCGAAGCCATCCGAGCCCGCGGCGGCAATCCGTTTCGGGATTTTCAGACACCGGAAGCAATCATCAAGCTGAAGCAGGGTTTCGGGCGACTCATCCGCCATCGAAATGACACTGGCCGCGTCGTCATCCTCGACCCGCGCGTGCTGACAAAGCCCTACGGCCGATTATTCCTTGCCAGCCTGCCGAAATGCCGGACCGAAATTGACAATGGTCAATCAATTGAACCGATTGATGCGGATAATTCGTAGGGCGGCGTTGGCTGTGTTTATTCGGAGCAGCAGTTAACCCAGGTTCAGAATAGTATCCGCAGTTTTGAAATTCGCAGGGTGTGACAAGCAGCTGACAAGCTGCGAAGGCACACCACACTTGCGCTGAATCCTCGGTGTGCCCGCGCTCGCGTTGCTCGCTTGTCACACCCTACAGAAAACTCCGCATCTCATTCTGAACGCGGTTTAAGTGTGAATGTATTCAGTGATTCACCATCCTTCCCGATCAACGCATTTTCACAAAAGAATTAAGTTGGTTCAAAGTTGGTTTCTGACTAGCTACAGTCATCGCCACACCGCCGAATGGTTAGGCAGCCGCGATTCAGGCGAGAACGATTCTCTCCGGAAATCGTGAAACAAACGGATTGGTTTCGTCGCGATCATGAATAGGAAAGGAATCTGATTTTATGGATCAATCAGCCCAACCTGCACCGCATCTGATGAAGGGACTCAGGCGCCTGATGAATGACGTCCGCGTCAGTTCCACTGTGAACGGATCGGGTTTGACGGACGTCGTTTGTGGAACGACATCGTTGCTTTCATTTGGAGATTCCGCAGTCTCGTACTGCGGCCAGTCAATCGACGAACTGACCGCGCAGCCTTCGTTTGAGCGAGTACTCTGGCTGCTGTTGCATCAAACGCTGCCGACGGAAGAGGAACTGGCAGACAGTTGTTCGATCATGGCAGATTCTGCGGTCATCGATCAATCGGCATTGGAAATGGTGTCGCACCTGCCGTTGTCGGCACGACCGCTGGATGTTTTTCCCTTGTGCATTTCGCTGCTGTCGTTCTTTGATCCTACACCGCAGGACAGTTCACCGGATGCCGCGCGATCCCGAATTCTGCGGTTGCTGGCACAGTTGCCGATGATCTTGTCGTCAGGTTTTGGCGACACTTTCGCAGACAGCAGTCTGAGACCGGCAGAATTGACGGCGGACGAAACGGAATTGTCGTGGGCAGGTCGACTGCTGCATCGACTTCGCCGATCGCACGAACGACCGTCAGCGGCCGAAGATTCCGCGATGAATACGCTGATGATTTGTCAGTGCCTGACTGAAATGCGGCCTGCCTGCTTTACAGCGCGATTTGCAGCCAGCGCGACGACGCATATCCTGGCCGCACTGCAGTCGGCGGCGACAGTGTTCGTGTCTCAGTTGCGGAATGATCCCTATCTTTGGACCAGCGAACTGCTCAGGAATTTCCGCGACCCGGGTCAGGCCGAAGCGTGGTGGCGACGTCGCGAAGGACAACCGATGCCTTTTGGATTTTCGAATTCGAACGAAGATCTGCGAGCTGACATTCTGGCGGAAACAGTGCTGACTCTTCTCGGCAGCGCCGACCGCATCAGGCTTGCGGGATGCGCTGCACGGCTGGAGAAAGTGCTGGCGACAGATCTGTTATTCCCGACCGCAGACTGGGTGTCAACGAAAGTGATGACGCTGCTGGATATTCCACCCGAGCGACAATCCATCGTGATCGGCATGGCTCGTCTTGCAGGCTGGTCCGCTCAGGCGATTGAGCAGCAGGCCTCCGGTCTCAGCTTGTTGCCGCGTCTGAATTACGGGGAGGCGGATGACTTGTAGCGCTGAGAATCCAGCGCGACATCGCGGCTTCGCCTCAGTCCAATGGATCATTGCGAGGGATTCGCTTGAGAACATCCTGTCGCATGGACATTCATGCCCGAGATCCTGGCACGGCAGCGTCGCATTGTCGAACGGCTGTCAGGGCGCAATAACCTTCGCTTCGACTGTGTTTCATGGCCATGCGACGGACATGAATGTCCATCCTGCTCTGTCCAGCGGCAACTTCGCAGACTTGCCTGCCAAAACGGGGGCGTTAGCTGTGCGAATGTTGTGCGTCGGGGAAGGAACCGTTCTGGACTTCCTGGATGTAACTTTGGACCGCGTGCGTCGCCTGATTGCGAAGGTCAGCGAACTGCTTGAGGAATTTTGGCTGGAAGTCAGGGTTGAGACCCAGCATGTCGGGGCCCACGAGAACCTGTCCGCTGCATCCGGCGCCGGCCCCGATCCCGATCGTGGGGATGGACAGGGCTTCTGTGATCCGCGCGGCGATATCGTGCGGCACGAGTTCCAATACGATCGCAAATGCACCGGCATCTTCAGCGGCACGGGCGTCACTGAGCAGTTGCAGTTCGTTCCGCTGGACCCTTCCCATGCCGCCAAGTTGCCGCACGGCCTGCGGTCGCATTCCGACATGTGCCATCACGGGAATTTCAGCGCGTCCGATAGCACGGATCGTTTCTGACTGGATGGCACCGCCTTCCAGCTTCACGGCATCGGCACCGGTTTCCTTGATGATGCGACCGGCGCTTCGCACGGCTTGCTTTGGACTGACCTGATAGGACATGAACGGCAGATCGACAACCACGAGAGCCCGACGTACCGCGCGGGCGACCATTTCCCCGTGATAAATCATCTGATCGAGCGTCACGGGCAGCGTGGTGGACCGCCCCTGCACGACCATCGCCAGACTGTCGCCGACGAGAATACTATCCACGCCCGCTTCGTCCATGATTCCGGCCCACAGATAGTCGTAGGCGGTCAGCATCGTGAGTTTTTGACCATGAGCAGCCAGATCACGGAACACCGGGACCGTGATTTTTCGAGGAGTTTTTTTCATGGATGAGCTGATCAGAAGCCTTTGAGGAAACTCTGGAGGTCCGGATCAATTTCGTCATCGTCACTCTTCACAGGATCGGCGGCCACCTCGTCATCCGGGCTGACGAGTTCATCAATGACTTCTTCACTGTCTTCTTTGTCATCGGCGAACCAAAGAGATTCCTCATCCTCATCCTCTTCCAGGACTTCGTCGGCCACTTCGAGAATCTCGTCGATCACGTCAACATCCAGCAAGTCAACATCCAGCAAGTCATCGGCAACAGCGTATGTCTGTCCGGAGCCCATCGCCTCTGCAATTGGTTGCGGAAAAACGGTGTCCACACTGTCATCAATCGGCGGCCCTGCATCCCCTGCCTCGTCACCCGTCAGCGCTTCTGCATCAGATGTCTGCTCAGGGGCGCAGCTGCTTTCCACTTCTGAGCCATCGGCGATGCAGAGCAAATCCAGATCGTCAGGAGAATTCGAGGAATCGACGATCGCAGACTCCCATTGCGGCTCTTCATCATCAACCTTATCAGATTTGCCGAACAT
>JANOUN010001308.1:0-10992 GCA_031416875.1 Planctomycetota bacterium
CGGTCAGAATCGGGCCGCTCCAGTCCATGAATCGATGCAGTCCGCCCAGCTCAGCGACAATTTCAGAACCCGGTCGCAACGCCAGATGATACGTGTTCGACAACACCATCTGCACACCGGCCTCACGCAGCTGAGCCGGCAATAATCCTTTCACTGTCCCTAAAGTCCCCACCGGCATGAATGCCGGAGTGTCCACAACCCCATGCGGCGTCACCCACCGCCCCGCGCGCGCGGCAGTACCTGGATCCGTTGCATCAAGCTGAAATTGAAAGTGACTCATCGACACTTAAGAGCGGTCGTCGTGATTTGTAGCAGTACGGAGCTTACAGGAAGTGCTCAAGTCGGTCTGATGATTCGTCAGGAAAACTGTTTTTTTCTTACTGTGAGGTGTCCATCAATGGTCGCAGTTGATCAAGGATGCGTGGGATGGCTTCGAATGGTGATTCGCTTTCTTCGTATTCCAGTGCCACAAACCCGCGGTAGCCGGAGTCTTTAAGGATCTTGACGATGCGTTCAAAGTCAGCAGGTTGTTTCTTGCCGTCCGGTGAAATGGACGCCTTGATCTGCGCATTGACGGCGTAGGGCGCGATCTTTGCCAGGTCAGCATAAGGGTCATCCGTCTGAAAGTTGCCGCTGTCGAAGTTGACGCCAAACCACGGTGAGGCATCAACCTTCTCAATAATCCTGAACATCTGCTCGGGAGTGGCCGTGATCCCCCCGTGGTTTTCCAGAGCCAGAAAGACACCCTTCGTGGCTGCGTATTTCAGACATTCGTTGATACCCGCGACACACCGCTCAATCGCAGCGTCTTCCGTGTCGTCCTTCGGTACTTTGCCGGCAAATATTCGGATTGCCGGAGCACCCATGATGGCAGCGTAATCGATCCATTCACGACATTCTGCAAGTTGCTTTTGTCTCGCGTCACCTTCCGCCAGACAAAAATCATTGCCGATCGCAGTGCCGGAAATTGAGAGTCCGAGGCGATGCGTCTGAGCCCGGAGACTCAGGAGGTATTCCGTCGTGATGACTTTCGGGAAATAGTAACCTGTGAGTTCTGTCGCTCCCAACTCCTGGGCGGCACAGAAGTCGATAAACTTTTCCAGCGACATCTCCGCCTTTGCGATTTCATCCGGAGTTCCTCGTTTTGCAAACATCTTGTTGAACGAGTAGCCAGCCAGACTCAGCTTCAACATGGGAGTCCCGGGACGTTTCACCGGATCGGCCGCCATGGCACCTATCACGATTTGTGAATCCGTTTGAGAGAGCACAGAGACCGCTGCGACGGCAGAGGACGTCATCCATGTGCGACGTGAAAGATTCATAATGCAGACTCCCGAAAAATGGGCGGAACGGTTTTGACCCAAGGCATGATAGCCGTAGTCTGCTTCCGGGAACAGAAAGCGCCGGATACGATCCACGGCTGGGCAGTTGTTGACGATGGTGGGCAAGTCGCAGGGTGTGACAAGCAACGCGCAGGCACACCGAATCACGGTCATGGTGTGCCTGCGCTGCCGCTTGTCACTCCCTACAAGTTTACAGGCTGGCCAGTTGTGTTCCCGCCACATCTTCATTGGACGACCGACCTCCAGGCTGCGATAATCCTGCCTGTTCATGTCGCAGCTTCTGCATTTTCGGACGAGTGATTCCAATGTCCACGCGCCGTACGGTTTTGAAATCTGCTCTGGGGACTGCCGCGTTTGCATCGTTGCTGCAACGAGATGGAATTGCCGCGACGGGAACGACTCATTTTTCGCCCAAAGCAAAACGTGTTGTCTACCTGTTTCAGTCGGGTGGGCCGTCACATCTGGAATTGCTCGACGAAAAGCCGGAACTGCGACGGCTGCACGGAACAGAACTGCCAGATTCCATTCGTCAGGGGCAGCGACTCACCGGCATGACGTCCGGCCAGTCCAGTTTTCCAGTCATTGCGCCGAAATTCGGGTTTCATTCCTGCGGCCAGTCGGGAACTCGCATCAGCAATCTGCTGCCGCATACGGGTTCAGTCGCGGATGACATCTGCATCGTGAAGTCCATGTTTACGGAGGCCATCAATCACGATCCGGCGATTACATTCATTCAAACCGGTTCCCAGCAGCCTGGTCGTCCATCCCTTGGAGCATGGGCCAGTTACGGACTTGGCAGCGAAGCGGAAGATCTTCCGGCGTTTCTGGTCCTGATTTCACACGGGAGCGGCAAAGACTCAAATCAGGGTCTGCTGGAACGGTTGTGGGGCAGCGGCTTTCTGCCGTCGAGCCACCAGGGCGTGAAGCTCCGCAGTCAGGGCGACCCTGTGCTTTATCTTTCGGATCCCAAAGGCATTGACCGCGGACTGCGACGGCAAATGCTCGACAGCATCGCCAGGCTCAACAACGAGCAACTGGCGAAGTCCGGTGATCCGGAGATATCAACTCGCATCGCGCAATATGAAATGGCGTTTCGCATGCAGTCATCGGTTCCTGAACTCACCGATCTGACTCAGGAAACCGATGCCACTTTCCGCATGTACGGCGACGATGCTCGTAAGCCGGGCACCTTTGCGGCCAACTGTCTGCTCACCCGCCGCCTGTTCGAAAAGGGCGTACGTTTCGTGCAGTTGTATCATCGTGGCTGGGACAACCATGGTGGCCTGCCGACAAACATTCCAAAGCAATGCATGGACGTTGATCAGGCTCAGGCCGCTTTGGTGAAGGATCTGAAACAACGCGGAATGCTGGAGGATACGCTCATCATATGGGGCGGGGAATTTGGACGCACCGTTTACGGACAGGGCGGCCTGCAGGACGACTATGGGCGCGATCACCACGGTCGCTGCTTTTCAATGTGGCTGGCCGGCGGCGGAATCAAGCCGGGCATGACCTTCGGGCAAACGGATGACTACGGCTACAACATTGTGCAGGATCCTGTTCACATTCATGATCTCAATGCGACAATTCTGAACTGCATGGGGTTCGACCACGAACGTCTGACTTACCGCTATCAGGGCCGCGACTTTCGGCTGACGGATATTCATGGCAAGATCGTGGAATCCATTCTGGCGTAGGGGAGCAGTAGCCGGATTCGCAAGAATTCGGGCCGTGATAGCAGTAGCCGGATTCGTCAGAATTCGGGACGTGGTGATGACGCCACGCACCAGAGTTCTCACGAACTCTGCTACAGGTTTTCGAAAACCGCACTACGCCTTTTCAGCCTTGGCTTTTTCGACCGCCGCTTTCATCTTTGCGAGGCCGGTCTTTGCGACTTCCAGCGGATCCAGCTTCCAATAGGCGCGGTTGAACAATTCCAGCGACAGCACGATGCTGCGCCCATGCCCTCCGATCGCATTCAGGATCTGCGACATGGGCGCGATACCGTCGCCGGGATAGACGCGGTCTGAATCGTTCATTTTCTCGCGTGGCGGAGTTGCCGGATAATCATTGACGTGAAACACCTGCAAGGCGCTGTCGCTCATCAGGTCGAGTCCTGCGAAGGAGGAGCCACCTCGATAGAGATGATAAATGTCCAGCAACAGACAGGCTTTCGGGTGTCCGGTCTCACCGACAACGTACATCACTTCGCCAAGCCGCGACAGGTTCTTTGAAAAGCCCCAGATTTCCAGTTGAGGCACCACGCCCGCCTGATCGCCAACTTCCAGGAGGGCTCGAAAACGTTCGGCGATGACCTGCAATTCAATCTTCGGACTGTCACCCTGATGTGCGCCGACAGGAGGTGCCGCGATCCGTGTGCCGCCGATTTCGCGAAGCATATCCATGTCGCGTTTTGCTTCTTCCAGAGCTTCTTTGCGGCGTGTTTCGTCGTCGACGATCCATTGAGCAAATCCGATGGCGCTTTCGACCGTGAGTCCAGCATCGGAAATCCGTTTGCCAAGATCTGCCAGTTTTCCACCGCCATCGACGAATTCCCGCAGCGTTGGAATCCATGGCTCAATGCCGTCGTACCCAGCGGCACCGGCGATAACAACTTCCTTTTCGATCCCCAGTTTTGGTTCACGAATTGTGCTGGTGTTGAGACAGAAGCGAAAACCGTCCGCCACTTCGCGAATTGCAGGAGCAGCCAGAACCGTCGAGGCTCCGACAGCGGCATTCGAGCCTGCCAGTGTCAGTCCGGCACCTGACAGCACTGCAGAAGATACAAAACGGCGTCGATCAATGGACATTCCTGACCTCGGAAGTGCTGGGGTTTGAAATAAGGACGACGAAGCAGACGGTTAAAACCTCCAAAAAACTAACGATTCAGGCTCAAAAATGGAACCGAGCCGACTTTCCCGACGATTCTTGCCAGTTTAGAGGAAAGCAGTTCGCCCAAATTTCGCCGGCATCGCATGCTGCGTATTCTGTCGGTGATTCCGCCGGAATTAAACTGATACGTCAAGATGGGGGATTCTTACTTGAACCGCAATCAGCCAGCGATACTCTTTTAGCCGCTTACCAAATGATGAATGTCTTATTCGTTGCCGACAAAACATGAAGCTGGCGTGGCATTTTAGTAAAGTGAACCCTCGGTTTAAGAACCGCGAAGCGACTCAAGGTGAGTTTTTCGCGAACGATACCGAGCTGCGCGCATTCGTGCGGGAAGCCGTTCAGAATTCTCTGGATGCCCGGCGTCCTGGCTACACTGGGCCGGTTTCCGTCCGGATTTTCGTTTCCGGCAGCAAATCCGCATTATCCATCGACGCGTCTAAGCGGTACTTCAAGGGTGGCTGGGACCATTTTCACGCGGAAGGCAGCGGTCTGCGAGACGCGCCGGGGCGTGATAATAACTGTCATTTCATTACCTACGAAGACAGCGGCACCACGGGACTGACCGGTGATGTGAATCAGTACCATGAAGTGGCCGACGTGCGGAATCCATTCTACTACTTCTTCCGGGCCGAGGGGCAGTCGAACAAGACGGAGTCGGGACGTGGTCGCTGGGGACTCGGCAAGTTCGTCTTCCCGCGGTGCAGTCGAATTCGCAGTTTTTTTGGCGTCACGGTGCGGCACGATGACCGTCAGAGGTTACTCGTCGGGCAGTCGATTCTGCGTTCGCACAACATTGAGGACAAGAGTTTCACACCGGATGGCTGGTTTGGCGAGAAACCCGAAAAAGATGAAGCGGCCGCGCCGGTCGACAACCTGGATTTTATTCAGCAGTTCGCGGAGGACTTCTGTCTCGAACGCGGACACGATCCTGGCCTTTCCATCGTGGTTCCATTTTGTGACGAACGCTGGACGCCTGCCGCAGTTGTGGACGCCATTGTCCAGGATTATTTCTATCCGATCCTGAAGGAAGATCTGGTCGTGACGGTAGAAGACGCGGACACGCAAACGGTACTCAATGCCCAGACGCTGGCCACTGTTGTCAGCGAAAGCGCCGACGTCATTCGTGAGATGATTCAGCCCTTGCTGAACCTGACGCAGTGGGCTTTGCACCGTGCTGACGAGAAGTCATTGATCGTTCTCAGCAGTTTTACGGGGAAGGCGACCAGGTGGAACCGCAAGGCCATCGACGACAGCCTGTTCGAAGACATGCGAAAAGCTCTGCAGGAAGATGGCCGCATCGCGGTGCGCATTCCGGCACTTGTGCAGTACAAAAATGGACTCAGCAAACGCACTCAGTTCGATGCCTACATTGAACGTGCCGAAGGGTCACCGCAAAAGAGACCGATGTTTATCCGCGACGGCATTGTGATCTCTGATGTGCGTTCTCGGCTCATGCGGGATGTCTATGCAATCGTGGCGATTGATGATGCTCCGCTCACGGGATTTCTGGGCGACGCTGAGAATCCCGCGCATACGGAATGGAGTGAGGAAACATCGCATTTCAAAGGCAAATACATCAATGGTGCGGCGACGCTGCGGTTTATCCGCAACGCTGTGTCCGATCTGTGCCAGATGCTGGCAGAAGCTGCCGATGACGATGATCCGGAACTTCTGCTGGACGTCTTTTCTGTCGGGTCCGGCCACGATCAGCCAGGGATGCCGGTTGAGTTCTCATCGATGACGAGTAAGGGGGGTGGTGCCGGACTGGAACGGCTAAAAGTTCTGAGTGCAAAGCCGCGCAAACAGAAGTCGTTTCGCTTGTCGAGTCGTCAGGGGGGATTCCGGATTGGCAGCCGATCTGATGCGGATGAACCACGTCGGCCAGTGGAGGTGCTGGTGGCGTACGACCGTCGCGGTGGTAATCCGTTAAAAAAGTATTCAAAGGCCGATTTTCAGCTGAATGCAGATCCGATTTGCATCGAAGCCAGGAATGCGATCACTGAGATCGTCGATTCCAATCATCTGATTGTGTACCCGCAGGCTGATGAATTCAGCGTGGTCGTCACGGGCTTTGACGTCAATCGCGATCTGTTCCTGCAGGCTCGCAACAGTCAGCCATCAGACAAAGTCATCAAGGCCACCAGCACGCCGCAACTCAGCACTGGGCGTGCGTGATTCTGTCGTGGTGGTGCGATCTCTGTCATCAAGTTAAGTCCATATCAGTCAACATGCCCGAAGCGGTGCTTCAGCCAGCGTTGTTCTGCCAGAATCTGACCGAGTGGCACGAGTCGCGAGAATCGAATGGCAATGCCGTCGGAGTTGTCCCGCACGAATACTGCCGTCGCTGAAAACTCACCGCCGCTCGCGAAGGTGATCGAAATGTCCTGCGGTGACAGTCCCTCCTGAAACACAGGAGTCTTGTCCAGATACGCGCCACCTTCGGACAAGTCATGAACTGCGAACGTGAATTCGCCCGCCTTGAGCTGCGGCTTATACCGATCAGGATATCGAATTCTGAAATGTTCTCGGTGGCTGTTCATGATATTCGGGACTTTGTGATATGCCCTGATCGGAAGTATGCAAGCGTATGTCACGCTGAACAGGGTGAGTCAATTTCGATTCAATTTTCTGCGACCGTGCTGAGCCACTACGGGAAACCCCCCGATTCGAATGTATCCCATGCATCAGTCGATCGGATAAATCGGCTGCAACTGTGGCGTCGCGGCCCGCAGGTTGATCCACTGCAATTGCACACCGGACTGTTGCAGCGGTGTGAGCAGATTTGGAAACCACTCATCGAGCAGACCTTTCTGACAGAGTCGATCGATGTGTGGCGATATCAAATCGCACGATTTGCAGAACACAACCTGTTGTGCCGGCCAGTGCAGCGCCACAAACCCGGCGATGGAATCACTTGTCACGCTCCATGTTTCCGGCAGTGACCGAGCGTGCTGTGCCTGTTCCTCACGAAGAAACGCGGCAGTGTCCAGCAAGACGGCATTGAACTGCTCCCATGCCGTGTCGGCGTCAATCCGGTTCGAAACAACAGGCAGACATCCAGAAACATGCGCGAGAATCCGCGCATTGATTGTCATGGCCGCGATGGCATCCCAGTGAGCCTGCTTTGCCGTGAAACCGTAATCGTCATCCAGTTGCCGAATCACATCCACTGCCGCGCCGCCCCCCACGACGATCAGAATTTTCTGTGGAGACAGCAACTTCACGACAGCGTGCAGCCGTTCCGCCAGATCCGGCAGCGTCAGTAAACTGCCACCAAGTTTCACAACGACCGGAGACTTCAGATTCATGCGGATCCATCGTGGCACACGTCGCGTTTGAGTGCAGATCTTTCAATTGATGATCTTGCTGATCGGGTACTCCACAATCCCGCGTGCGCCGGCTTGTTTGAGTTGTGGGATTGTCGTGCGGACGATGCTTTCGTCCACGATCGTATTCAACGCAACCCATTCCGAATCCGACAGATGAGATACGGTCGGGGTCTGCAATGCCGGCAGGATCTTCACCACGGCGTCCAGATCGCGTTGATGCACATTCATCATCAGGCCGACTTTGCCTTCCGCCGCCAGACAGGACTGCAGCATCAGTGCGATGTTGTCGATTTTTGTTTTGACCCAGTGATCGGCATACGCTGTGCGGTTGGCGATGAATCGCGTGGTGCTTTGCAGCACTTCATCCATGATTCGCAAATTGTTGGCTCGCAGCGAACTGCCGGTTTCCGTGACTTCGACGATCGCGTCAGCCAGCTTTGGCGGCTTAACTTCCGTCGCGCCCCACGAGAATTCCACCTGCGCTTTGACGCCGTGTTTCTCCAGAAACCGAGTGGTCAGTCCAACGGCTTCTGTCGCAATGCGTTTGCCCTGCAGATCCTGTACTGTCTTAATCGGTGAATCCTCCGGGACACACAACACCCAGCGGACCGGACGGCGGCTGACTTTTGAGAACACGAGTTCGCAGACCTCATGCACATCGGCATTGGTTTCCAGAATCCAGTCGTAGCCCGTGATCCCGGCGTCCAGAATGCCGTTCTCAACGTATCGCGCCATTTCCTGAGCGCGAATCAACATGCATTCGATTTCCGGATCATCGACCGTTGGGAAATACGAGCGCGAGGCAAACTTGATGTTGTAACCGGCGCGGCTGAACAGTGCCGCGGTGGATTCCTGAAGACTGCCGGCAGGAATGCCGAGTTTTAAAATTCGACCTGACATGAAAACTTACCTCTGAAGCGCCGTCACCTGCGGCTTGCCGTGAATCGATTAAATCATTTCCCATATACCGATTTTGGATCGAACACTCGTTCGCCTTCGACGGTGAAGGCTTGAGTTGCCGGATCGATCCGACGGAAGAAGCAACTTCTGTATCCTTCATGACAGGCCGCGCCACCGACTTGCCTGACCTTAACGAGCAGTGTGTCCCCGTCGCAGTCAAAATAGATGGCGTGCAGCTCCTGAACGTTGCCACTTTCTTCGCCTTTACGCCAGAGCTTCTGACGACTGCGGCTGAAGTAGCAGACGCGGCCGGTGCGCAGCGTTTCTTCGTACGCTTCCCGGTTCATCCATGCCATCATCAGCACTTCGCCGGTCGAAGTATCCTGAGCGATCGCAGGGAGCAATTCAGACTTTGAAAAATCGGGACCAGTCACTTCGGCCATGGGCAAAATCCAAATTCCAGGATTCAGAAGGGAATGAACGCCGCCTGAACATCGATCTTCAATTCCGGTGTGCATCAATAAGTGGCGTACCCTATCGTTCGCTGCCAACGATCTCCACCGGGGACACGGTTTCGCCGGTGCGGATGGCACATTTTCCCGAGATTTCCACGAATGTGACGTCCGAGATCACTTCTTCGACGGCAAAGTCGTGTCAGGAAACATCAGCCAATACGTCGAAAGCGTGACTCAAAACGTGCCTGTCCCTGCCTTTTCACACGCTCGATGTGACAGATCGTAGGGTGTGTGCAGCGGAGCGCAACACACCACTGCGGATCTGCCTGCAACCATGGTGCGTTGCGCTTCGCTTCACGCACCCTACAGAAATCGAAGAATCACGATTTGGCCAGTCGTGGCAACCCCGTCGAAAACGCTGTCTTGAATGTCCGGGATCTGATATTCTTGCTGAGACTTTTTCGTTTCAAAACTCTTTTTCTCATTGAACCCATGAACAATTTTCACCGCATTGTTTTCCGCCTGATAATGTTTATCGCAATCAGTTCCGCATCTCAGCCATCTTTTGGCCTTGATGATGCAACTCCGCAACTGGATGGTACGAACCGCGACCTCTTGCAGACATTTGAAAACCGCAGTCTGCCCGATTGTTTTGGAAAACGTTTTGAACTGAAGGAATTGAATTCCGCACGGATTGTCGTGGTTGCATTTGTCGGCACGGAATGTCCTTTAGCAAAACTCTATGGGCCGCGACTGCAGGAACTCTCAAACCGTTACGCGGATCAGGGCGTGCGTTTTATCGGAGTCTGCTCCAACGTCCAGGACAGCCTCACTGAAATTGTCGCTTATCGAAACAAGGCCGGTATCACATTTCCGATGCTCATCGACAGTCAGCAGGAACTGGCGGATCTGTTGCAGGCGAAGCGGACTCCGGAGATTGTGATCCTGAACAAAGACAGAATGATCCAGTATCACGGTCGCATTGACGATCAGTACGGGATTGGCGTGATTCGCGAAAAGCCACAGCAGGAAATGGCCGCACTCGCGATCGATGCGTTGCTTGCGGGAAAATCGCCCGAGGTTGCCGCAACAGACGCAGTCGGCTGCCTGATTGGACGGCACCGCAGGATCGAACCGCATGGCGACATCACCTATTCGAAACACATTGCCCCGATCGTCAATGCCCGCTGCCTGGAATGTCATCGACCAGGTGAGATTGCCCCGTTTACGCTCACCAGCTACGCCGACACGGTCGGCTGGGAAGCAACGATCGCCGAAGTTGTACGTGAAGAACGCATGCCGCCCTGGAACGCAAATCCGGAATTTGGTCACTTCAGGAACGACGCACGTCTGTCGGCAGACGAAAAGCAACTTATTCGCGAATGGATCAATAACGGTTGTCCGGAGGGCGATCCTGCGGACCTGCCGATGCCACCAGAGTTTGTGAACGGCTGGAGAATGCCGCAGCCGGATCTGATTATTCCCGTTCGCGACGAAGCATTCACCGTGCCTGCGACGGGAGTCGTGAACTATCAGTATCTGCGAGTCGATCCGAAATTCACCGAAGACAAATACGTCGTCGCTGCCGAAGCCAGACCGGGAAATCCCGCCGTTGTGCACCACATCATTGCGTTCCTGATGCTTCCGGGGCAGACGGAAGTCACGCTGGGGAAAATGCTGATCGGATATGCCCCGGGCACATCGCCACTGATTTTTCCTGAAGGAGCGGCGATGAAGGTGCCGGCAGGGACACAGATCATCTTTGAAATGCACTACACACCCAACGGCACTGAGCAGACTGATATCAGTAATATCGGACTCAAATTTGTTGACGCATCGAAAGTCGTGAATGAAGTCGTCGGGCTGGAAGCCGTCAATCCGAAACTGCGCATCCCGCCCGGAGCCGCCGCGCATCCGGTTGTGTCAAGCGCGAGATTTCGGGAAGACATCACGCTCCTGAGTCTGACACCGCACATGCACTTGCGAGGCAAGTCGTTTCGATACGAAGCCGTATTCCCAGACGGCAAGTCGGAGGTCCTGCTGGATGTTCCGCAGTACGACTTCAACTGG
>JANOUN010001309.1:0-4439 GCA_031416875.1 Planctomycetota bacterium
GGATTCCTCGAACAATTGCTGTGGTACACACTGGCGATCGTTGCTTTATCTGGTTTCTTTGGACTTGCGATACAACAGTTCCTGCCCCGTCTGCTTTGGTATCGAACGCCACTTGAAACGTTCGAAGCGCAAACGCCCTACCAGTGCGATCGCATGACTTTTATTGCGGATCTTCGCATTGCGAGTCTGTGTGAGTCTCCACTCGCAGTGCCATCGGATCACTTGAAACAGCACTTTGCCAGACTCGTCGCTGGTTACTATTCAATCATTAACGGCCCGGGAGCGAGGAGCGAACAGAACGCAAGAAAGCTGCTTCTTCTGCAGCAGGTCTCGCCACCAGAAGTGCGAGATTTTTTTTGGGCGATGGCGAAGTACGCAAAGAGTGAGACGAAGGCCATTCGATTCGAGGGAGATTTTCCGGAACTGCTGGCAAGAACATACGCTGGCCTCAGAGAAACGACGGTCGAGACGGCAACTCCGGCAGTGGAACCGACTGCTGGCGACGCTCCCGGGATTTCACCCATGGAAATGATGCGAAAGAAGGCGGCCGAAAAGGCAAAGGCGGCGGCTGAGGCACCGGCGAGCGAAACTCCGGATCCTGCCACCAATGCCGCGTCGCCAAAATTACCTGCCGTCAAGGACGCGCCTTCAGCTCAACCCGCGACGGCAAATCGCGCGACCGCGATGCTGGACAAATCCGTCCAGCCAACCGTTTTGGAAAAGCAACTGCTCCGAGAGGTCTATCTGGACCAGGTGAGACCTTTCCTTGCGGAAAACCGTTCGCGACGGTCTGTACGCACATCACCATTGCTTTCTCCAGTGGAAGCACGACGATTGTTTCATCAGCACGAATCCACTTTACCAGCGGCGCTGCATCCGGTCCTGGACGAACTGGCAGCGTTCTGTGAAATCCGTCGACAGTTTGAACTTCAACGACAGATCCTGCGCTGGATGCATTGGTGGCTGATGATTCACGTCCCGGCTGCTGCTGCTCTGCTCATTTTCCTCGTGGCTCATATTGTGATGGCACTTCGAGTGATTCCATTCGCGACTTAAGATTGCGGCGTTACTGCAGATTCTCTGGCTGACTTTACAAAGATACCGTGCATTCCGATGGAACGTTCCCAGCTCAGTCGCGAGTTTTCAGCGCGCGTTCAGACCAACTTTCATAAACGAGGTGATCCATTTCGTTTCTGGCTGTGGATGGTTTCTTTGGGCGTTGGGTTCATTGCCAGTTCGTGGCTTCTGTGGAACAGTGTCATGGGCCGCCCTGAGATTTACAACGCGGGGGCTCTTTCAACGCCCCATCATATGTTCGAGAATCGATGCGAGGTGTGCCACGTCCCGTTCTCCGGCCCGATCGACCGCATCCTCTCGTTTGGTCGTGACACAAAGGCAACGTCCGCTCCGGACGGAAAATGCCTCGCCTGCCACGACGGCGCTGGACACTACTTTGCCGGTGATCCGGATCTTAGTTACCACGCTCGCCATCAGCAGACGAATCTTGTGGTTGGACATGCACAACAGTGCGCTGAATGTCACAGAGAACATGGAGCTAAACAGGAACTCCGCCGCATTTCCAGTGAATTCTGTGTTGACTGCCACAGCCGCCTGCATGAGTTTGTGGCCACTTCTGACAGGATCGATTCCCTGACCTTCCAGAATTCAGGCTCGACCAGCATCAGAAACTTCGCCGACCATCCGGAGTTCGCAATTCATGAACTTGCCAGCGGTAAAGGCAAAGACGCTGTACTGCCAAAATCACACGGAGCGCATCTCGTCATCGCCGATTTTCTCAGACAAGGAGAGAATGAATCGCACTGGCAGGACAAGGCGGCGATTCGGTTTAACCACGCAAAGCACCTTAGTCCGAAAGATCCTCGCGGACTTCCCGACGCTCGTGGCGAATTCCACGACCTGAGCAATGACTGCAGCAGTTGTCATCAGCCTGACGCAGAGCGACGCTACATGGAGCCCGTGAATTTTGAGATGCATTGCCGCTCCTGCCATCCACTGGTGTTCGATGCGGAACGCGTGCGAAAGAAGGATGGTGGTCTCTTCAGGATCGACTGGGACAGTCCCGGTGTCGGTGAAGCCAGGCTGCGCAATGAGCAGGATCCCAGCGATGTTCACGACATCAGCGAATTGAAGGGCAACAATTCCCCGTTTGAGCTATTGGTCGTTCCCCATGAAAGTCCCGAGCAGGTGCGAGGATTCCTGACGGACATTTATGCGAAGAGCCTGCTGGAACAGATCAATACGTCGGAATCAGGGCTTAAGCCAAACACAGTCGTGCGGCCGCTGCCTGGTGAATCGAAGCGCGAGTTGCCATCCCCCTTGATTCCGCCTGAGGACATCATCGAGGTGGACCGCCAGGTCGTGTTGGCAGAATCTCTTGTGCGTTCACTGACATTCCAGAAGGCCACAGAAGAAGCAATTCCAAATCTGTTTCGCACGCTGCATTCCCTGCAAAGCTCGGGGGGATGCGGATTCTGTCACGAAAGTAATGATAATTCCAATGGTCACTGGACAATCACCAGACCGAACATCCCGGACACATGGTTTCGACATGCGAAGTTCCATCACGATGCGCATCGCACGCTCAAATGCGTTGAATGTCATTCTATCTCAGGAAGTTCGACTGATAATCTGCAAGGCGACGATGCGCTGCCCGACATATACAGAAGTTCGAGTAGCGGCGACATTCTCATGCCGAAGATCGCACTTTGTAAAACTTGCCATAGCACAGCGCCGCCTGCGGGACGCGGCCTTCACGGCGCTCAGGCAGACTGTCTGGAATGTCATGTGTACCATCAGCGTGACTTTGAGAAGCAGGGAAGTAAGGACCTGAAGGAATTCCTGAACATCGCTCCCGAGTCGAAATCCGGAGATTGAAGTTGAGTTGGAGGAATCGTGAAATGCGCAGTGCCCTGCCTCGACGAATCGCCATGCGATGCCTGTCTGTACGGATGGCTGTTTTCATGTTTCTGGTGCTGTCGCTAAGAATCACAAGCATTCTTGCCGGCGATGGATTAACGATCGCTGAGCCGTTTGAAATACCGGCTCTCGAAAGAGGAGCCTTGAATCTGGTCGGAACAAACTCGTGCGCCGCCGGCAGTTGCCACGGTGGAGCGAGACTTTCGGAAGGCCGAAGTTTTGCGGCCTATCAGATCTGGATGCGGAAAGATCCGCATGCAAGGGCATATGAGGTGCTGAGCAACGAACGGTCGAGCCACATGATGGCGCTTCTGTACCCGAAGGAGAATGGACCTGCACCGCATGCCACTCAAGAGGCACGCTGTCTGAATTGCCATGTCACGACCGAGACGTCCGGAGATCTTCAGCTGCTTCCGGCTGCTCACGCTGTGACCGATGGCGTGGGGTGTGAATCATGTCACGGCCCGGCAAAGCAATGGCTGGGACTTCACAGTACGATTGCATGGCGAGGCCTGAGTCCTGAGGCAAAGTCCTCTCTGGGATTCGTGGATACGACCGCGGACATTGCAGGCCGCGCGCGGCTTTGCGCAAACTGTCACGTCGGCAGCCCGGGCAGAGACGTCAACCACGACTTGATCGCGGCCGGACATCCGCGCCTGAATTTTGAGTTCAGTACTTTCCATGCCAACCTGCCGAAGCACTGGGATGCACAAAGTCCACGGTCCACAGAGATCAGGGACATCGAGAAAGATCCGGCATTCGAGGCCAGAGCGTGGCTCACCGGCCAACTCGTCACAGCTCAAACCTCGCTGCGTTTGCTGCAGCATCGGACTGAAGAACGACAACCATGGCCGGAGTTGTCAGAGTACGCCTGCTTCAGTTGTCACCACGACCTCAAGGAGAATAGCTGGTATCAATCCAGACGCAGATCGACCGGTCGATATTCCTGGGGGACGTGGAACTACGGCACATTTCCTGCGATCAGTGAGGACGTCGAGGCAAACGGAAAATTTGAAAGTCTCAAACAGCTCATGGAGGGGTCGTTTCCCGATCGAGGGGAAGTCCATCAGCGCGCCGCAGACCTGGACCTCGTTCTGGGAAAACTAATCCGTCAGGAATCCTCGCGCGATTATTCAACGCATGGTCTGGATCAACTGACGCTGCAGATGATTGCTCACAGCAGAAAGGGAGATCTCCCGGCTCAAAGCTGGGATCAGACAGCGCAGCTGTATCTGGCGGCTGTCGCAATTTCCTTAGCTCGTGAAAAAACGGCTGCCAGTGATCCTCGCAATCTGACCATCCAGCATGAACTTGAAGCGATTCGTCAGGAACTGCTCTTCGAAGAAAATGTTGACAGTCCGCGGGATTATTCGGGCAGTCAGATAGAAGTCATTCTGAAGAGATTGCACGGAATTCAGGAGACACTCACGACGGCAGACCCTGTCAAACGCTGATCGAGTGAGTATCCTTCAGGCAGGTGCAGATTGAGCTTGGAAAAGGGG
>JANOUN010001310.1:0-3224 GCA_031416875.1 Planctomycetota bacterium
GTCTGGTGGTGATGGCCGTTTCGTCGGTGTTACTCCTTGTGCTGAGCAGCGCCTATCATCTGGCGTGGCCAGGTCCCGCACGCGATTTCCTGTTGCGAGCTGATGTGGCAGGTGTGTTTCTGCTGATCGCCGGCAGTATGACTCCAGTCCATGCCATTCTTTTCAGCGGTCGCTCACGGTGGCTGGCGCTCGTCCTGATCTGGACGATCGCTGTCGTGGGCATCCTGCTGCGGATGATTTTCCACGAATTTGTGACGGACGCTGTCGGCGTCGCCATCTTCCTGCTGTGCGGCTGGGGAAGCCTGGTGACGGCAATTGTCCTGTGGCGCCGTTTCGGATGGACTTTCATCAAGCCCGCAGTGTTTGCTGGTGCGTCTTATACGCTGGGCGCAATCGTGCTGCTGTTCCACGGTCCGACCATCGTGAGCGGATTCATGGGACCTCACGAATTATGGCATTTTGCCGTTTTGAGCGGCCTTGCAATGCATTGGCGATTCGTGTTCCAGTTTGCATCCGGTCCCGAACAGTTCCTGACGGCATCCTGACATACGATGAGTTTGTCAGATGAGTCTCTGCTCGCGCATCCAGTCCAGATAACGGCTGGCACATATGTCGAGATTGTTCTGGTCTCCACCGCCACGGATCGGTGAGCAGATTTCGTAAATCGCCAGACCATTAAAGCCGCCGTCGCACAGGCCCTGAAAGAAGGCCGGGTAGTCGATAAATCCCTGCCCGAATGGGACCGCACGGACCCAGTCCGGAGAAACAGGTTCGTAGTTGACAAGTTCTGGTCGGTAACGGTGACGCGGCACGCGAATGTAGTCGGCATTCGTGGTCATCACCGTATAGGGAGCCGCTTTCTTTGCGGCCTCATACAGGGACTCACCGCGTAACGCGGGTGACCAGGCATCGAATCCCAATTTGCAGTTCGGGCGATCAATATCAGTCAGAAGCTCCAGAAGTGCATCGGTATGCAACGCGATGTCGTGATGATTCTGAATCGCGATGGTGACACCATGTGATGCAGCGCGGTCACACATCTCTCGAATAGCTGCGCAACAGCGATGCCACTGAACCTGCAAGCCCTGGTCGTCTGTTTCGTACGCCGTGAAGATCCGCACGATCGACGCACCAATCTGCGCCGCACAGCGGGCCAGCGATTCGACATAGGCGATCTGAAATTCCACCAGCGGGACCTCACTGCCGATTGAAGACGGCTGCATGAGGTTCGTGTAGGCTGCCACAACATCGCATTGAACATTGGCGTCGGTAAGCGTCTTTCGCAATGCGGCCATGGACTCCGGCGTGATGTCCAGCGGCGAAAGATGAGGTCGTTTACCGGCAATCATCACCGACGGAAATCCCAGCACTCCCGCCTGCCTGATGAAGTCGTGCAGATTCAGCGACGCCTGCCCCCAGAATCCGGCATAGCTGACAGAGAACAAACATGGTGTCATGAGAATTGCTTTCATGGTGCTGCCTCCGATGGTTTTGTCGCCGATTATACTCCGCGCAGTCATGAGTAAAAGAATTGGCGAGCCGCATGCGTAAGCTTGCCGGTAAAAAAACGAGGTATCGGAGGGCTCTCGCCGCTCCGCTCGCCGGACTCATTTCTGGCCACGCGAAGTATAACTGCCGAAAAAAAACTCCTGAAAACCTTACCGCTCGACAGGCCCGTCGTCATTGATTGCCGTCGCCGGGGCTGCCGCGGCTGGTTTTGGCGGATCGGGACCTTCCGGAGTGCCGATTACCGCAGGGAGTGCCTCGCGGATTGCTGGCGGCACTTTGTCTGGTTCCACAGCGGCCTCTTTCACCGCGGCTGGGTCGGAAAAATCGTAGCTGCGGATGCCACTCGTCTGCTTGACCCACAGCACCGTCGAGCCAGGTGACCATGCGGCGGCCCAGGTATCGTAACCATCGGGCAGCGGAATGCTATGTGATTTCGATTCCTGGCCTTTTGGATACCACACGATGCTGGCTTGATTCCGGATCTGTTCGCCGATCGGACGACGCGTGACCACGAAGCGAATGTCCTCGCCAAGGTTGTAGCGGCCGGGGTTCATCGCCACACGCGTCCGAGTCGCCGCGTCTGGGTCTTCCGGCAGCACGCGGAACTTTGACTTGCCGCTCTCGATCGGTCCGGCCACGGATGTCAGCCACGATCGTCCTGACAAACGCTGTGCAAAATTGTCCAGAGCTTCGTGGGACTTGTCGGCAAGAAAGTTTTCTGCTTCTTCCGGCCTGGGAGCCGTTCCGAACAGATCCTGCACGACTCGAAAGAGAATGACTTCGCGTTCTTTGGGATCTGCCGGAAGCGGCGCGTCTCGATTCACACGCTCTTTGATGAACTCGAGCCACCAGTCCGGATTCACCTTGAGATTATGGTCTCCGCTGAGCATCACAGCTCCGGGCTGGAAGATTATTTCGTCATCTTCATTGGCCAGAATCCATGAACCCGGACGGATATTGGCCCAGTCTTCATCGTCGTTGTTTCTCGGACCAATGCCAATGCCAGGCGCGTACACTTCGCAGTATTCACCGGGGTGCAGTCGATAGGGTTCAGGACGGCCGATCGTTGTCCAATACGTCGATTCAATCTGAACTGCAGTTCCGTCAGTCTTTGTCGATTTATGCTCCGGCTGATGGAAACTGCGCGTGACGAAAGCCACCGGTTCGTCGCCCGAATTGTGAATGACGACGCGGGACTTGAGTGACGAGCCCAAGTGATACTGTTCGGCTCGTGGTTCGAGGATCCAGGCCATTCGCAGGCCACCCGGCAGCGACTCACCCCACTTGACCATTTCGAGAGACGCAGGCAGGCGCTGACCTCGCTGAAGTGTTCGATCGCGAATCTTCTCCATCGTGCGTTCCAGTGGGATCGTTGTCACCGCCGCGATTTCATCGAACAAAGCCACGACGTCAGCTTGCTTCCAGTCGCCTTTGTTCTCGAACCTCGCCACGAGTGGCTGGATTTTCCTGGCGTACGGATCACCAAACGTATCGCCTGTATTCAGGCGGATGAAATCCTGCACCATGCCGTGGAGTCGACTGATGAGTCCGCCCGGGATTTCTCCATTGAGTCGAGCGTGATCGAGGCCGTATCGAAACAACGCCTGTCCCTCTTTGCTTGTCTGTAGCGCCGCATATGCAGAGAAAGCTCCGCGAGTTGGAGGAGTCTTCAGAGTGCCAGTCCATGCTCCCTCCGGGGCGTGGACAATATTCAG
>JANOUN010001311.1:0-6711 GCA_031416875.1 Planctomycetota bacterium
CGAATCGATGTTGCGTCTGGATACACGCGAAGCCCGACGCCGACGGTTTCAGGTGCAGACCGTTCATGCGTCGATGGACGATTTAAGCATGTTTGCGGATGAGTCCTTCGATATCGTGCATCAGCCCGTGAGTACGTGTTATGTGCCGGATCTGAAACCGCTGTATGCCGGCATTGCGCGAGTGTTGCGCAGTCATGGACTGTATCTCAGCCAGCACAAACAACCTGTCAGCCTGCAGATCAGTCATCGCAACGAGCGCCAGCAGTTTGTGATCGGCGTGGAATACTACCACGAAGGTCCGCTGCCTCAACAGCAGGATACATCGTACCGGGAATCTGGTGCGACAGAGTATCTGCATCGACTGGATCAGATCGTCGGTGATTTGTGTCTGGCCGGTTTCGTGATTGAAGATCTCCGCGAACCGAAACGAGCGGACTATAAGGCAGATATCTCGCATTTCGGATACCGTGGTCGCTATGTGCCCCCGTATGTGCGGATGAAGGCCCGGCGGGTTGAACGGGCTGTGGCCGATTCAGGGTCTGATACGTCAGCATCCTCCAGGATCTGGACTCCCGGTAGCCCGCTGCGACCTTAGTCGCGATCCAGTGAGAGATGCAGAAATTATGGGAATTCACGATTCTGTGCTCCAGCGGATTCTGCCGAAGAGTCGTAAGTCGTTTACCAAAAACATCTTACATCGCAAGAATGGCCAGACCGTTGCTGCGGAATCGTCTTGACCCGTTTTGCCAATCCTCGTACTGTTCGTGCCGTTGGAACTGAGTGCTGAAAAGCACGTGGACCCGACAGAAAAGCGAGCCAATCGCCCCCGGAAGCAGCTAGAGTCCTCCGCCCCCCTGGGATTCGTTGCTTCCGGGATTTTTTTGCGCTGCGGTCGCTGCAATGTCCGGCAGCAGTCCATCGAACGCCGAAAAGCGAAGTCGCCCTCGTGCCGCAACGGCAGAGAATTTCGTTCCCGCAGGCCCTCGAAGGTTCATTTCTTCGTGGTCACGGATGTACCTGTCCTGTACGCTGCGTAATTGCGGAGACGCGATCTGTGTCCGCTGTTTGTCTTATTCGTCCTGGACGATTTCTTGCCCCTGTTCGGAACGCACGATGGCCCCGTTGCTTCAGGTATTCGCCGGTGATACGGAAAGTTGTGCCGGTCAAAATCGAATATGGCTCGCCTTTGCTGCGCTGCTGATTTTCTGCATCGGCTGTGGTAGATCTGCCGATTCTGCGCATGATCCGGCTGCAACAGACAGCATCTCGACCGCCGCAGCTACTTCGGAGTCATCGGCGAACCCGGCAGCAGCAAGTACCACCAATGTCAATGGGACGAACGGCAAGTCGGCAGCAGCGAAAGTCAAACACGGTCGAGGCGAAGTCTGGGTTGATGAAAAAGGCCAGAAGTGGTTTGGCGACGTCCCGATGGATGCGTTTTTTGATCAGCCCTACACCGTGGCCAGCAATGCCACCCCGATCGGCGGCGGTGCAGCAACGACCGCCGTCGTTTCCGGCACAGGCTCAACCGATGTTCCGGATCCCACAATCACCGAAACACCCGCTGTGCCGTCCGGCACAGAGACCACGCCGCCGCCGTCAGCGAGTGGTGATTCATGGGGCGACTTGATTTCTGAAGTCGAACTTGATGATGAAGTGAAAGCGATCCGCAACTTTCTCAACGAAAACCTGCAGTCGGTGAGCAACTACAATTCGGCGATGCTGATGATCCCTCCCAAAGCCGCAACCTTGGGGGCACTTGCAGGCGTCGCGATGGAACACCCGAACGCAGTCTCATGGAAAGACGATGCGAGGTACATCCGCGATCTTGCCAAACAGATGAACTCCGACACCCTGCGGTCTGGACCTAAAGATCAGAAACGCATCCTGGAACAGTATGAGGCCATATCGGACACGCTGAACCGGTCGCGCCCGGCTGATCTGCCAGAACCACCGGAATCGGACGGCTTTGCGGAGGTCTCAGAAATGCGGCTTTTGATGCATCGCATGGAGGAAGCAGAAAAACGCATGAAGACCGAAGCGGGCACCGACACTGCTCTGACATCCCGAAAAGACATGGTCGCCCACGAAGCGGCCTTGATGGCGACCTTCGCGAAAATCGTCACACTGCCGGGTTATGGTTACGAAGATGATCCGAAGTTCAAGGGTTACGCCAACGATGTGGTCCAGGCGGCTCTCGCCATCAAGGAAGCCGCAAAGAGCAACGACTTTGCCACTTACGAACTTTCGCTCACCAAAGTATCGACGTCGTGCAGTAACTGTCATTCGGATTACAAGAACAACTAGTGCTCTGTCAAGCTTGGAAAAGGGGGTCAGGATCCAATAGCCAAATGGCCCCAAGGGTGCTGCACACTATTGGTTCCTGACTCCTTTTCCAAGCCCGATGGCGTCCTGCTCATTCGGCATCATTTACTCCCGGAGATTTCTGTGAAATCCATTCGACTGGCTGTCACCATCTTTGTCTGTTTGCTGGTTACGGCATTGAATTCCGCCGCAGACATTATCGTGATGAAATCCGGTCAGCGCGTCGAAGGGGAAGTGCTGAAAGTCCAGAAGGATACCTTGTTTGTGGATGTCGGTGTGGACGTGATTCGGATTCCGGTCGCACAGATTCACGAACGCATCACTCAGGAACCTGCGAAAGAAGAAGTAAAAACAATTGACAGCGGCGTCTTCATGACAGCCGATCTGCCGGAACGCACAGTGAAGGAACTGGTGTCAAAGTTCGGCGAAGGCGTCGTCCTGATCGAAACACCGGATGGTCTTGGTTCCGGCTTCATCATCAATGATCGCGGCTATTGCGTCACCAATTATCACGTCGTTGAAACGCAGACTCGAGTCGCTGTGACCATCTTTCATCGCAGCGAAAATGGCGACTTTGAACGACGTTCTGTCCGCGATGTCAAGATCCTGGCGCTCAACCCGCACTTCGATTTTGCACTGCTGGAAATCCCGCTGCAGGAGGATTTGAAGTTTCAGCCTGTCTACATTGCTGAGGACGACAGCCATCGTGAAGGCGATTCTGTCTTTGCGATTGGCAGTCCACTGGGATTGGAACGATCTGTTTCAGAAGGCATTGTGAGTACGCGCAATCGCAACATGAACGGCATCGTTTATATTCAGACGACGGCCCAGATCAATCCCGGGAATAGTGGCGGCCCGTTGTTCAACGACAAAGGGCAGGTCGTCGGTGTCATCAACATGAAGCTCAGTTTTGGCGAAGGATTGGGATTTGCGATCCCGGTTTCGTATCTGAAACACTTCCTCCGCAACCGCGATGCGTTTGCATTCGACCGTAACAATCCAAACACCGGCTATCATTATCTGGAACCACCTCGCCGCACGAATCCAAAACAGCCGTACGAAGTGGCTCCGGAAAAGTCCGGGCCATAAATCGGCAGCCCCTCGGCGAGTCGGGTGTTGATTCAACGTGGGATAAGCTTCCAGCTTGTCACAGCTGCTCAAACCGGATGGAGTTTTCTGCGGTCGATGTCAACCTTCCAGCCTCGGCCCATGCGGATTCAGGCCAGATCCACATCCCGCCAGCGGTATGCGTCAGCTTGCCGGTACACTGCGGTTCGTGCGTTGCATGCGAAAAGACTCCTCGCTGCCATGGGTAATCGCCACACCTCCGGCCTTTCGCGATGAATCTTGAGCGAATTTCGCGAGATTTCAGCCCGTCATGGAAATTCCAGTCTCTGACCTCGCAAAAGCTTTCGCAAATCCCCGCTCTTCTGCCTTCGACGCAACCGGATTAACGAACCAGCATTCCTGGAAGAACCAGACTCGTCGTCACAACTGTTTTCTCAGGACCATCAATTTCCGCCGATACGACTGGAGGGCTTCGTTCTGTTGCGTACTCCTTCGCGACAGAATCACCTGGGGGGGTGGGGAAGTCCTGGTTCTGGAGGGCGATTGCAATGGCTCAGCATCAAAAACTCGTCTGCGGCAGTCTGTTTGTATTCTTCGCAGCCACGCACGCTGGCTGCGCCGGCAGCGGCCTGAAGAATCTGTTCACAAGAAATGAAACAGACGGTTATCATTCGCTCGACGAACTCGAAACCGAAGAACAGTCAATCGTCGAAACCGAAGCCTCCGGGGACGAACCTGAGAAGCCATCAGTGGCAACGCGACTCGTGTCCTGGCGTCCATTCAGCAAGTCGGAGCCGGCAGAGAACGAGACTTTGGCAGCCAGTGATGCTGCAGCGGATGCGGACTCGGAAGACGCTGAGACGAGTTCGCGATTTCTGGGTCGGGCATTCAAGAAGCGTGAAGCGGTGGAACCGGATCCGTTCCTGAACCCGGAACACGAACTTGCCGAACGATCCAGGACTCCCGCATTTAAGGCGGCACCCGATGCGGAAATTGCGAAGATCGATGACAAGTCGACAACAGCAGAAGATGAGTTCGCAATTGAAAACAGTCCGAAGGCAAAACCCGGCAAAGGCGCAATCGCTGGCATCAGGAAGGGCAGCGATCAGTCAGAATCGGAAAACACCGATGCTGTCGCGCTGGGGGCATCGCATAAATCCGCTGCCACCGGAACCAGCGAAGAAGACAACGCACTTGCAAAGCGATTCGAACAGCATTTCCTGTTGAACTCCGTCGGGACAGTGGCAAAGACCGAAACGGATGCGGCTGCCGCCGAAAAGGATCTGCGACAGAATGCCGTAACAAAGGCTGAGTCGAAAAAGCGTGAAGTTTCCGAGATCGCGGACCGCCAGATCGATCAGTTTGATTTTCTCCTGGCAGCCGATCCTGCCTCCAACGGGAAGAATTCTGAATTCGGACGCAATGCCGTGGCGAATCCGTTGAAGGCTTCAAAACGCAGCGATTCGGCCGTCGAGAAATCAGAAACCTCGGATACAGCGTTTGATCAGCTCATGGGTCTGGAGGGCGGTGTTGATGTGACACACTCGGCCGCACAGAGTCCAAAAAGGAAAACGGCCGCGCTCGACATCAATGTGGCCGAAGCAGAATCCCTCTTCGGAGCGGCCGCCGCCCGCCAGAAGACTCGCCTGAAACAGCCTGAAATCGCGCCACGGACGGAGGCGTCGGATCGCCGCATCGCTGGTTCCAGCGTCTGGGGGCAGTCACAGGAAACTCCAGAGGAATTCCAGGGGGGCGATTCGCCGCAAGTGACGCCGGGGTCTGAATCCGAACGCAATTCTGGCGATGTCGCAAGCGCCTTTGCTCGTCATCTGAGCGGCAACTCAGGTCATGGCAAAGCCCGCATTCACAACGCATCATTTGGTGCACCAGCATCGGCTGGAAACTCTGAAGGCGACGATGATTCGGCACAGGAAACGCCGGAAACGCGTCTGAGTCACGCATCCGTGTTTCCGCACGACCGCCGAATTGTCACGGCAAATTATGGAACGGCTCAGCCAAAAGACGACATGCATGCGGCTTCAAGAGAATCGTCAGCTGCGGGAGATGTCCAGTTTACGGCGGCCCCTTTGGCACCTGTTTCCGAGCTGGAGTCCACCAGCGACGTTGCTTCTTCCACGGCAGCTCGACCGGGGCTCGTGCAGTCATTCTCAACACGCAACTGGCTGCTGCTGATCGGTGGAGTAATCGTCATTGCCCTGCTGTTCGCACCAAACCGTACAAAGCCACTGACTATGAATGGCCGACCAGCGAACGGGTAGCAGAACCCCGAAATTCCACTGAGTACTCTGAGCTGACAACCTGGTTGCGACGTAGTGTTGCGTTCATGAGCCGCGACTTTTGTGGTCGTTCGGCAGCACCACGACAAAAGCCGCTGGTCTGCTACTCCGCGTCGCCGGAGTTGCAGCAGGAGTTCTCTGATGACTCACGATCCCTGGAGCCGTCCCACGATCGATGACCTTCGCCGCATCCTTGAGAGCATCGGGAAGGTCAATGCTTCGAACAACCGATCGAACGAGCGTCTTGAGCTGTCAGTGCCGGCAGAAATTCGCACTCAGCGTGGCAACACGATTGCTGCGATGACGCGAGAAATCAGCCGCACCGGAATCGGGATGCTGCATCGCGGAGCTGTGGCACCGGGCGATGTCATCGTCCGCATGGCCAGTGAAACTCGCGAGTTTCAGTACAACGTCCGCGTCGAATGGTGCTCACCCTGCGACAACGGCATGTTCATGAGCGGTGGCCGGTTTCTGCCGAATGCGACCGACGAGGGCTGAGACTCCTCGGGCGAAGCGAAAGGGGACATTGGGGCGAAGCGAAAGGGGACATTGTACTTTTTGTTTAAGTATTATCGCCCCTTCCTCACCATCTTTTGTTTCCCCCTTTTGCTTTCCATGCTATTGACTCATTGGCAACATGATTTGAAAAGGGTCAAGTCATTTTGGATGGCCCCGCCGTCGGATGGCCCCGCCGTCGAAGCCGTTATCACCGCGCATCGGTCCATCACCTGTTTACTGAGACTTGCCATCAACCGGGAAGACAGCCGCTGCATGCAATTCAGCCTTGCTTTCATCAGATATCGTCCCCACATTTGTTCCCGACTGAACTGGCGGCTCAATCAGTTGCAGAACTCGAATCAACTGCTCTCGCGTGATGGCGAGCTGACATAGTTTTCGAGGTTCGCCTTCAGAGGCATCTGTCATGACATCGACCCAAAGAACTTTGCCCGCACCAATTCGCTGTGTACCTTTGTCAGAGAATTGAAGGTAACGCTCGGAGATGCTGCAGGGCACCGCGAAG
>JANOUN010001312.1:0-4468 GCA_031416875.1 Planctomycetota bacterium
ACTCCGATTTCCACTGGAGGATCTGCCTCGTGATCGCGTTTCGTTCGTTGCTCTGCCTGCCGATTATTCTTCTGCCCAGTTTTGCTTTTGGTTTCCAGCCCGCGAAACCGATTGCTTCGACGGCGGTGATTACCGAGGAAACTCCCGGCCACGCCGTGAAGATCGAAGCGGACATCAAAGGGGCGAAAAATCTGTATCTTGTTGTCACCGACGGCGACAACGGGTATGGCAGTGACTGGGCCGACTGGGCGGAGCCGAAACTTATCGGCAGCAAGGGCGAACTCAAGCTGACGGACCTCAAATGGAAATCTGCGGCCTCCGATTGGGGCAAAGTCGGAATGAATGTCAACGTTGACGGCGGTTCCATGAGAATCAATGGCAAGGCCGTTGAATATGGCATTGGGACTCATGCGAACTCGGTGATCCACTTTGAACTTCCCGAGGGCTATGACAAATTCGTCGCTCGAGCCGGTCTGGACAACGGCGGCAGCGATCAGGGAATGGGTACAAGCGTGCAGTTCTATGTTTATACACAAGCACCGCCTGCTGCCCCCGGATCTCCCACAAACGATCGGACGCCGGAAGGTGCGGTTGCCGGTCTGGATGTGGCCGACGGCGTGGAATTGAAGCTGTTCGCGGCCGAACCGATGCTGCTCAGCCCATCGAATATCGACATTGACCATCTTGGACGCATCTGGGTTTGCGAAGTTGTCAACTATCGCCGCTTCGCCAACGGCAGCAATCCTGAACGCATCGAAGGCGACCGAATTCTGATTCTGGAGGATACCAACGGCGACGGCACGGCTGACAAGGAGACCGTCTTCTATCAGGGTCGCGATATCGATTCGGCTCACGGAGTCTGCGTGCTGGGCAATCGAGTCATCGTGTCCGCTGGCGACAGCGTGTTCAGCTTCTACGATGACAACGGCGACTCGAAAGCGGATAGCAAGGAAGTACTGTTCACCGGCATCAAGGGGACACAGCACGATCACGGCATTCACAGCTTCCAGTTCGGCCCGGATGGTCGGCTGTACTTCAACTTCGGCAACGCTGGCGAAGAGTTGCACAATCCTGACGGTTCGATCGTCGTTGACGTGGCAGGCAATGAAGTCCGAGCTGCTCGCAAGCCATATCAGGAAGGTATGGCGTTCCGCTGTGAGCTGGATGGTTCAAAGGTCGATACGCTCGGCTGGAATTTTCGAAACAACTGGGAACTGTGCGTCGATAGCTTTGGCACGGTGTGGCAGTCCGACAACGACGACGACGGCAATAAGGGCGTGCGGATCAACTACGTGATGGAATACGGCAACTACGGCTACAAGGACGAAATCACCGGAGCCGGCTGGCAGACGGCTCGCACAAATATGGAAGAAGAGATCCCTCGCCGTCACTGGCATCTGAATGATCCCGGCGTGGTGCCGAATCTGCTGCAGACCGGGGCGGGTTCACCGACCGGTATCCTGATCTACGAAGGCGACAAGCTGCCGGAGCGATTTGTCAATCAGCTCATTCACTGCGACGCCGGTCCAAACGTCGTACGCAGCTATGCTGTTACCGACGACGGTGCCGGCTACAAGGCGGAGATCAACGATATCCTGAATGGGACTCGCGATCAGTGGTTCCGTCCGTCGGATGTTTGCGTGGCTCCGGATGGATCTTTGATCGTGGCCGACTGGTATGATCCAGGGGTGGGCGGTCATCGCCAGGGCGATGTGGACCGAGGTCGTTTGTTCCGCGTGTCGTTGCCCGGGCAGAAGTACTCGGTGCCGAAGCATGATTTCTCGACCGTTGAAGGAGCCGCTGAAGCTCTGAAAAGCCCGAATAATGGGACCCGTTATCTGGCGTTCACCAAGCTGAAAGAATCCGGCGCAGCGGCTGAAACCGTGCTGGCGAAGATGTTTGAATCTGATGCAAATCCCCGATTCCGGGCTCGCGCATTGTGGCTTTTGGGGCAGATTGACGGGAAGACTCAAAAGTATGTTGATCTTGCTGCCCGTGACAAGGACAAGGACATTCGAATTGCCGCGATTCGGCTCGCACGTCGAATGGGACTGGATGTGATTCCGGTTGTGGAAAAGCTGGTGAAGGATGAGTCACCGCAGGTACGGCGCGAGTGTGCGATTGCGTTGCGGCAAGTGTCTGGTCAAAAGAAGATTTCGTTGTGGACAGCATTGGCGATGAATTCTCCCCAGGGCGATCTGAGATACCTGGACCGCTGGTATCTGGAGGCACTTGGCATTGCGATTGACGCGGATTCCAAGAGCGGCTGGTCGGCAGGCCTGCAGGCGTTGATTGATCAGAAGCCAGTCGAATCCATGCGGGATCTCGTTTGGCGATCTCGCGGAGAAGTCGGTGTGGCGATGCAGTCCGCAGTAATTCTGGCTGAGGCAGCCGGAGATTCAGAACGTGCCGATTCTGAGATAAGCCGGTATTTCCGAAGCCTCGACTTCGAAGATCGCAATCAGGTTTCTGAATACTGCCTGAAGATGCTGAGCAAAGAATCTCTGGCGAAGTTGAAACCGAATGTTAAGTCGATGGTGGTTGCGGAATCACTCGACCGTCTCAACGGCGGTGCGACAAGTGCTTCAGCCGTTGAAGCACTTTCGGGGGCATTGGAGCAGGCCGCGGGAACATCCGAATTTGTGCGGCTGGTCAAACGATTTGCGACGGTCGATCGATATGCAGATGTCCTGAAGCTGGCTCAAACGAAGCCTGGTGAACAAGTTGGTGTCGAAGCTGTCTCGGCTCTGCTCGAACTGAAGCAATGGGACCTGCTGAGCAAGGCACTGACCGGTGCGGATACGGTCGCGGCCATCGCCACCGCTGAAGCCATGGGGAACTCGGCGAACGGAGCGATCAACGGACCTCTGCTGGCAGTCGTCAAGAACGCGGATGTTAACATTGACGTCCGTCGAGCGGCCGTGAAAGCAGCGTCCAAGGTTAACAATGGAGCTGAAGAACTCGTGAAGCAGGTGGACGCGAAGACTCTCGACCCGGAGCTGGAACAATCTGTCGCGGCGGCGCTGCACAGTGCTCCATCGCGGGAAGCCCGAGCGGCCGCGCAGCGGATGTTCCCGCTGCCTCCGTCAAAGGACAACATGCCGACATTGCCCATCAGCGAACTTACGAAGCTGGCAGGGAATCTGCCCAACGGTCGCATGGTGTTCTTCTCAACCGGCACCTGCCACAAGTGCCACGTGGTCGATGGCATGGGCCGCGAGATCGGACCGAACCTGACGGAAATTGGCAGCAAACTCAGCCGCGAAGCGATGTTCGAATCCGTGCTCTATCCCAGTGCCGGCATCAGCCACAACTTTGAGTTGTGGACGGTCGTAATGGCCTCCGGTACAACGGTCAACGGCATGCTGACCAGCAACACCGACGAAGAAATCAGCATCAAAGGCGACGACGCTCTGGTGCGAACTTTCAAGAAATCTGACGTCGAAGAACTGGTCAAGCAAAAGATCAGCATGATGCCCGCTGACCTGCAGAAGACGATGACGACTCAGGAACTTGCAGATGTCGTGGAGTACATGCAGTCGCTGAAGAAGAAGTAATCGGAGCGGCGAACACACCCACTCGTTTAACCGCGTGCCCAGCGGGCCGCGCTCTGTGTTGCGCTGGGCCATAGGGTCCGAGCGCGGGGCGTTGCCCACGCGGTTAAACGACACGAACTACTCCGCTATGATTCTACCCGCCACCGTAGTCGATTAACCGCGCCAGTTCTGAACGCATTTCTGATCGATGCACGATGCGGTCCACGAAACCGTGCTTCAGTAGAAACTCGCTGGTCTGGAATCCGTCAGGCAGCTCGATCTTGCACGTCGCCTGCACGACGCGCGGGCCGGCGAAACCGACCAGAGCACGAGGTTCGGCGATGATAATATCACCCAGCGATGCAAAGCTCGCAGCAACTCCACCCATCGTCGGATCGGTCATCACGGAAATGAACAGCCCGTTGGCCCGACGAAGCCGTGCCAGTGCGGCGGAGACTTTGCCCATCTGCATCAGTGAGACAATGCCTTCGTGCATTCGTGCACCGCCGCCCGAACCACTGATGATGATCAATGGCAGAGACAGTTCCGTCGCTTTCTCAACGGCTCTGGTCAGTTTTTCACCGACCACAGAACCCATGCTGCCCATGATGAACGCAGAATCGGTCATGGCAAAAACGAGCGGACGGCCACGCATATAACCGCGTCCCACGGTACAGGCATCCTTCATGCCCGTCTTCTTCTGTTCGTCGAGAATACGTTCTTTATAGCTCTTGCGGTCCGTGAATTCCAAGGGGTCGCCGGACGTCATTTCGGCGTACCATTCTTCAAAACTGTCCGGGTCCAGCAACTGACGAATCCGCATCGCAGTCGGAACGTAAAAGTGGTGTTCACATTCCGGGCAGATATTCAGATTCTGCTCAACCTGCTTGCGAAAAATGGTCGCACTACAACCGTCGCAACGCAGCCACAGA
>JANOUN010001313.1:0-1919 GCA_031416875.1 Planctomycetota bacterium
GTGATGTAGTATAAACCCAAAATCGGTTAATTCCAAGTCTGTCTCCCGAGAGTTTAACAATGCCGTTGGAGTTGTTTCCTGATCTCAATGAAGAGCCATCTGGCCCGGAGGGTGACTTTCGGTCCGAGGGAAAGATTCTCACTGGTGACGCTCGGATTGAATTACAGAAACTTGAGGCGGCAACGGTTCAGTGCTGCATCACCAGTCCGCCATATTGGGGGCTTCGGGACTATGGGATTGATGGTCAGATCGGTGCGGAGATGGATCTCAGTCAGTACATTGCTCAGCTAGTCGAGGTGTTTGCAGGAGTCTGGAGAGCTCTGCGCGACGACGGCACAGTCTGGCTCAACATCGGCGACAGCTACACAAGTGGCGGGCGTACCTGGCGTGACACCGATAAGAAAAACCCGGCTCGCGGAATGGAATATCGAGCACCAACGCCAGCAGGCCTGAAGCCCAAGGATCTTATCGGCGTTCCATGGCGAGTTGCTTTTGCTTTGCAGGAAGCGGGCTGGTACTTGCGTTCGGACTTGATATGGAACAAAAACAATGCGCTGCCAGAATCCGTCAAAGACCGACCGGCGCGGGTTCACGAGTACATTTTCCTGCTCACGAAATCTGAACGCTACTTCTACGACCATGAAGCAGTGCAGGAAGCGGCAATTAATGGGAAGAAAAGAAATTGCCGGTCTGTCTGGACCATCAATACGGAACCGTTCAAGGATGCTCACTTTGCAACGTTTCCGCGAGAACTGGCCTCCCGCTGCTTGCTTGCAGGCAGCAAACAGGGCTCACTGGTGCTGGACCCATTCTTCGGCTCAGGAACGGTCGGCGAAGTCTGCCAGCTCTATTACCGAAAATTCGTCGGCATCGAACTCAATCCCGAGTATGTTGCGATTGCCAAACGACGGCTAAACTGGGCCTGACGAATCCTGAAATTGCCACGTGGCGTGTACGAAGCATAAGTCTTTTCGCAAATGTTTGATCTGGAGCTTGCGCTCCGTCCCTCCATCGAAGTACAACTGGAACTTTATCTGCTGCTTTCGGTCACGAACCGTGCAGTAACCCGGTTTCGGTGCTTGGCGACTTTCCTGACGCATTTCGAATGTGCCTTTGCGACTCTCCGTCAGAAGCTTCCGGGGAATCTCAACAAGCTCATAGAAATGTTCTCGCAGCTGTTTGTCATCCCGGATGCCGAAGTAGCGAAGCTGGAAGATACGACTGTATGCCTTTAAATGTTCAAGAAAACGATCTCTCAAATCCGCGAGATCGCGTTCATTTTCCCAGCGACCCTTGCCAAGTTCCATGAACTTGGAGATGTGAAGTGAGTCGCGTTTGATTTGCGTGTCACCTTGAGTCTTTAGTGACCAGGCAACATTCTCAACAGTGATATCGTGCCCCGGATTGTTACGGGAAGATCGAGAACACTCCTTACCGAGCGCTCGAAGAACTCGACACATCGCCGCTTCAAAGCGGTGCTTGTCGAGGTAGTCATCGGAGAGTGTGTGATGCAGCCGGAGCGTGTCACCAAACGCCTCAACGAAGCGGGCATCTGCCACATCCGACGAGTCTGAATGCCATAGGCGAATGGGCTGGCGAAAAGTCGTAACAATGGAATTAAGGAGCGCAAGCTGTCCTGAGGAAAGCAGCCGTATTTGCTCATCGAGTTGCTCCCGCTCGTCAGTCATCGGAAGGCCCCAACTGACGAATGATGCGGCACGGATCCAGATTCAGCGTGCTGGCGATGTCCAGAAATTCAACGAGGTCGAGGCGGCGTTCGCCTCGCTCATATTTGCTGACAAACGTCTGCGCACGTCCCAAGCGATCAGCGAGCGTGGCTTGTGACAAGCCCGCCGCTTTTCGTCGCTCTTTCAACATCCTGAGCAACGTGAGATATCGCCGATTGTGTCTCGATTCTG
>JANOUN010001314.1:0-5130 GCA_031416875.1 Planctomycetota bacterium
AAAACGTCTAATTCGCAAAATTGAATCTACCATAACGATTGAAACATTCGCGTTACTAAGTACGTTCATAAGATCATTACTTAAATGGTCCAATTCAGTATTTCTGTTTGTAAGTTCATCATTCAATGTCGTTAATTCTTCATTGGTTGATTGCAATTCCTCTTTAGCCGTTTCAAGCTCTTCATTCGTACTTTGCAGTTCTTCGTTGGCTGACTGGACCTCCTCGTTCGCGGACTGCAGTTCCTCGTTCGCCGCTTCCTGTTCTTCAATCAAAGACTGCAGGTAGTCCCGTGTGGCCGCCAGTTCCTGCTCAAGTTGAGTGGTGAGTGACGAGTGGTGAGTGGTGACAGAAGCAGAATTCTCCTGCCCATCACTCGTCACTCGCCTCTCACCACTTTTCTGTTCGCCACTCTTGTCCTCGAAGAGGACCAGAAATCCGCCACTCCTCTTCTCACCACTCGTCACTCGCCCCTCGCCACTTCCCACTGGGATGACTTCGATCGCGACCTCGTGATAGCTGCCGTTGGACTTGACCCTCAAGCCCTCGTCACGCACCGGCGATTCTTCCTTGCCAGCCTGCAGGATGGCCGCACGGACGCCGACGAGCAGTCCTTCGCGAAGCATTTTCAGCAGGCTGAGACTGGCTTTGCCCGGAGCAGGTGTCAGGAACGGGCCAGTATCGCCGCGGTATTGCAGGATCTCCAGGTTGGCCGACACGACCACCCCGGGCGGGGCGAACTTCGTCAACAGAATGCGGTCTGCCTCCTTGTGCAGGTCGACCGCGGCATCGACAGGCCGGGCTGAGAATGGAACAAATGGGGCGCGAGGTGCCCCGCTGTGCTGCAGCGCGAAGTGGCCGCGATCCGTGTTGGAACCGAGCTTCCGCGTGTAAATTTTGTGCCCGGAATCTTCCGACTCGAACAGGTTCCGAAAGCTGCCAATCGTCTCCGAGCCGCCCAGCCAGAGACAGCCCGCCGACTTGAGCGCGTAGTGCAGCAGGGGCACGATTTTCTGTTGCAGCACAGGCTCCATATAAATAAGCAGGTTGCGGCAGCTTATGACGTCGATACGCGAGAACGGTGGGTCTGCCAGAACATTGTGTTGAGAAAAAACGCAGGCATCGCGGACCGTTTTGCTGATCCGGTAGCCGGTATCCACCTCACTGAAAAACCGCCGCAGACGCTCTGGCGAGACGTCCTGCGCAATTTCCTTCGGGTAGACGCCCGCCCGCGCCTTTTCAATGTTGGCAACATTCAGGTCAGTTGCGAAGACCTGCAGCGGTGCCTGGCTTCCGATCGCTTCGGCTGCCTCCAAATATGCTATCGCCAGAGAATACGCCTCCTGCCCGGTCGAACAACCGAGCGTCCAGATCCGCACGGGGTCGTGACAGGTTCGCCCTTTGAGCAGTCGCGGGAACACGACGCTCTTAAGAGCCTCGAACGACGCCGGGTCACGAAAGAAACTCGTCACGCTGATCAGGATGTCCTGGTACAGGGCTTCGACCTCGGCCGGGGTCTTCCGCAGGAATGCGACGTACTGGCTCAGTTCGTTCAGCTTCTGGAGGACCATGCGGCGAGTGATGCGGCGGTAGAGCGTGTTGAATTTGTAGTGAATGAAATCGACGCCAGTCGTCTGGTGGAGTAATTCCAGGATCTGGGCGAAGATCGGTTTGTCGTCCGTCGCCCGCACGTTCATTTTGGGCACCACGTACGGATGCTGGCCGATGCGGACAATCTCACGGGCGATCTCATCCGGAGGCAGCACAAAATCCACGCAGCCCGAGGCAATCGCGCTGTGCGGCATCCCCTCGTGCTGTGCTGTGGCGTCCTGTGCGAAGGTGATGCCACCCTCGGCCTTGATTGCTTCCAGCCCGAGCGTGCCGTCAGTGGCGGTTCCGGACAGGACGACGCCAATCGCACGATGCCGCCATTCTTCGGCCAGCGAACGAAAGAACTGATCGATCGGACGATGCATCCCGGTGCCTTCGCGCGGCAGCAGCTGCAATGTGTCACCCGCAACAATCATGCTCCGGGCAGGCGGGATCACGTACACATGATTGGGCTCGACCGTCGGCTCGTCCTGAACTTCCGTGACCGGCATTTTCGTCGCCCGCGACAGAATCTCCGCCAATGCGCTGGCGTGGGTCGGTGCCAGATGTTGCACCAGGACGAACGCAATTCCCGTATCACACGGCAGCGCCTTGAGCAGTTGCGTAAACGCCTCCAGGCCGCCCGCCGAAGCACCAATGCCGACAATCGGGAACGATGTGTCGTTGCTTGTTTCGGTCGGTGTTTCTTCGAGGTCCTGGATCTTCTCCGCTGGCAGCGGGCGTTGGCTGGAAGTGTCGAGTTGGTCGTTTGTCATGGTCAGTTCTCAAGCGGCAGAAACCCTGCTTTGATACTCGTCAAATATGTGAGCGGCAAGGCGCTAGCCGCCGGTGTCTGTCTGAAATGGCTGCGGCTAACACCTCTCACCCGCGGCTTACGGTCTGTTGATTTGATACCAACCCGAAGCGCCAGCGAGGCAGAAACGGCTGAATTCCTCGCTGGCGCTTCGGGTTGGTATGATCATGAGCCCAAAAAATCACTAAATCAAAAGACCGCTCTCGCGCCTTGCCGTTCACATACGAAGTACTCAGCATCAAGCCACCTTCTCCGCCACAGTCGCCAGAATCTTCTGCAGCTCTTCAAAGCGTGCGGGTTTGACAATATGATGTGTGAACCCTGCCTGACCGGAGGCATGTCGATCGGAATCCTGACCGTAGCCCGTCAATGCTACCAACACAACATGATTCATCGCGGGATGTTGCCGGATTTGCTTTGCCACTTCGTAGCCATTGAGTCCCGGCAAACCAATATCCAGCAACACGATGTCCGGGAGGTAATTGATCGCCGCCTGGACGGCCGCCAGTCCATCATGAGCCATTTGAACGTCGTGCCCGGACGCCCGCAGCAGCATCGAAAAACTCAGGGCGGTATCGACATTGTCATCCACAACCAGGACCCGCAACGGACGCACATTTCGCTGCCCGGATGCGACGACCGGCAATTCTGATATTTCCCCCTGTGCGATGGGCAATCGCACAGTAAACTCGCTGCCCATTTTCAGTGTGCTTTGAACCTCAACACTTCCGCCATGCAGTTTAGTCAAACGCTGCACCAGTGCCAGTCCGATTCCCAAACCGCCCTGCGAACGGTCCAGAGAACGTTCCGCCTGCGTGAACAAATCAAAGATGCAGGGGAGAAGTTCCGATGTGATGCCAACACCGGTATCTCGAATTCGGACTACGACTTCGGCAGCGACCTGCTCCCCAGGAACAATTCCAGTGAGCGGAATGGCGCTCGCCTCCGGTGTTGTCGATAGTCCTTGATCTGTCTTCAATGCGGCACAACCGGCGGCTAGCGCCGTGCCCCTCACCAATTCAACCGTCAGGCAGATGTGACCTGCCTCATCGGTGTATTTGGCTGCATTCGTGAGCAGGTTGACGACGACTTGTTCCAGTCTCGCCGCGTCAGCGTGCAGCCAGATGGGTTCCGACGGCAGTGAGACCGAAAACTCATGCCGACGTTTTTCGATCAACGGACGAACCGTCTCGATGGCACCTTCGACAATGTCGCTGACCGTGACTGATAGCCGGCGAAGCTGAACCATGCCCGTGGTAATGCGGGAGACTTCCAGCAGATCATCCACGAGGTGCTGGAGTTGAGCCATTTGACGCTCGATGATTGCGCGGGACTGACGCTGGATCAGGTTCTCCGTTCCTCGCTGCAGTCCGAGCATTTGCACCGCGTTGGCGATGGGGGCGAGGGGACTGCGCAGTTCGTGACTGAGCATGGCCAGAAACTCGTCCTTGCGGCGATGCAGGTCCGACAATTCAGCCGCCTGATTCTGCATCTGCTTCTTGAGCAGCATCCGCTCGGCTTCCACCTGCTTGCGAGCCGTATTGTCAGTGCCGATCAACAGATAGCCGATGATGTCATTTTGATCGTCGCGTAACGCGGTGACAGAGACAACGGCAGGAAAGCGACTGCCGTCCTTTCGGATGTACGTCAATTCGTAGATGTCTTCGATTCCCCGTGACGCTTTAAACACCAGTGCCTCAAAGCCGGGTGTGATCGGTGTGTTCAGTTCCACGCTCAGCGATTTTGCTCTTGCGACGACTTCCTCCGGATCGGAAATGTCGGCCGGCGTGATCGTATTCATGACTTCGGCAGCCGTGTAGCCCAGCATTCGTTCAGCGCCGACGTTGAAGATCTGGATGACTCCCTTCGCGTCTGTGGCGATACTCGAAAAATTCACGCTATTGAAAATGGCGCTCTGCAAAGCACCGGCTTTGACCAGCGCTTCTTCGGCCTGCCTGCGAGCCGTTACGTCTTCCATCGCCAGCACCAGCAGTTCGCCGTGCTGGCCTGCCTGGAGCTTGCGGGCGTTCAGCAGCATCACACGCCGCCCGATGTCCGGAAAGGTGTGCTCAAGTTCGAAATCATCGAACACCGAACTCTTGGGGACGATGTCTTCCAGCAGTGTTCGCAGGTCGGGGATATCCCATTGACCATTTCCGAGTTCGTAGATCAATCGCCTTTCGGTCTCGGCGGGAGACACATGAAAAGTCTGGTAGAACGCGCGATTGGCACTTCGGACACGCAGTGTCGCATCGAGAATCAGCAGTGGCTCACGCACGGTATCAACGATATTTTGAGCGTAATTCTGAATATCATCGACAGTTGGAAGTGCGTTCGGCATGGCAGTCTTTGTATCCGTCAGAGCTGATCCACAAGGCAAAAAAAAGCCGATGTGGGGGAACCTCGCCATGAGATTCCTCCACATCGGCCTACTCCGCGACTTGCACCCGGATTATCCGAGATGCCTTTCGACGAGTCTTCCGCAGACAAATTCAACGTCGGCCAAGACCTGCTTGCGCTTTGACCTTACTCCGCATGATACAGAATTTCGGCCAAAAATCACGTTAATGTTGCAGCGAATTCAGCGAGTGAACAGATTTCGTAACTCTGCTTTGCGAAACAGACACTGACCAGCGTTACGGCAGCCCAGGCTCGTGCGACGTCAATGCGTGATTTTGGAGTAGGCCGGACCAAGCGCAGCGCCGTTCCGGCAGGTCTATGGCGATTG
>JANOUN010001315.1:0-2034 GCA_031416875.1 Planctomycetota bacterium
TCGCAGCACACGGCGGACGAAGAGGTCGCTGTGGGTTTCGATCAGCATGAACTTGCCCGCGTTGGCTTGGTGCATCAGGAACTCGGCCACCTTGATCTGCAACTTTGGATGCAGATGAGCCTCGGGGTTCTCGACCGCCATGATCTCGTTCTGACACAGCAACCCGGCCTGAACCACGATGGGAGCCAACTGGTGGAAGCCGGTACTCATCACGTGCCATGCGGCATCCGCAGTCCCCGTCGGTGGCCGTAACGAGCGGCTTATATCGCTGGAAATGTTGCAGACGCTCTTCGCGAGACCTGGTTCGTGTGCGCCACGTGGCCCCGGTGTCAGGAAGTGTGCTGGCCGATCAGGATGGACGAGCAGACCGTTTGGCGGATGCTGCTTGTCCGTCCAAAAGTGATCCAAGGATCCATGCGGGAAACTGCAATACTGTATCGACGTTCCCGCCAGGTGCTTCATCCAATACGAAACAAATGTCTCAAGCACGTAACCGGTTTGATGCACGCAACGCGGCAAACCATCCGCATCCACGCCGAATGCGGATTCGAGCAGCAGCCGATTCAAACGCCGAACTTCGTCTGGAACGAGATTCTCAACGCCGCGTGTGACGAGTTCTTTGACCTCCCGCCGCAGATTCTGCAACAGCAACGGTTCATGTTCTTCAAAGTCCCGAATCAGATTCCGATCATCAAGCATGCGATTCAGCAGTTCGACTGCGAATTCATTGGTTTGTCCGATTGGATCGAGGCTTTGGGGATCAGTGTTTCCGTCGGAAAAGCCAACCAACGATTCCAATTTCTCGCGGAGCCACTCTGGGCACTCACTCCATACGTCCGTCCGCCGCGAATCGCGAGGGCCGAGTTCGTAGTCATGCTGGCTCCAATCGAAATCGGCGGCGGTAAAGCTGGAGTCAATCGCCCCAGTGAACGGCTCTTTCGGTTGCTGCATTTGGTTATACGACCACCAAACATATTGTCGCTGAGTGTCGCGCCCGTCGTAACCCACGCACCTTCTCTTCACGTCTTCGTTGGGTTTGCCCAAGTGATGCTCAAGCCCGTCTGTTCCATTGTAAGAACCGATTTCTGGCGCGTCGCTGAGGGTTTCCCGCTTGTGAATCTGCCGCACAGGTCCAATCGGGAACACTCCAGACGTTATCGTGCGTACCATCGCTCGGAATACTTCGATCACACTGTTGCGCAACGATTCATATCCCACGTCACCTTTGTTCCATTTCATGGGTGCGACTGGTGAACTCCGCAAACTGGACGAAACGATTATCTCGATGCGCGGCGGACTGTCTGGCTCGCGTATAACCGGTTCTTGATACCGGATGACGAGCCGGTCGCGACCTGTGATTTCCACCTCGACCCATTCCAGAAGTCCATACGGCAGATAAACCCTTGCAGATTCATTATTGCCAGCGTCTGAGATCGTCGGTGTCCGTGGAGAAGCGGTTCGCAGTCGCAGCCGAGGCGATTTCGCTATCGAACTCGACAAATCAACATGTCCGCTGATTGCATTCCAAAGCTCTGGATGCCGCTTAATGATTTTTTGGACCGCTCGAATGTCGCGGATGTCGGCATGTAACCCGATACAGCCGACCGGGCCATAGTCCCTTGTCTGCTCATCATTCGCCACTGACTGCAATCGCGTCTCCATCGATTCTTCACGCAGTCGCTCCCGTTCTTCTTCTTCCGAATCGCTCATACTGTCCCAACACCAGTGATCATTCACCACCAAGCTTGAATGAAGCCCCAACCGAACAAACGACGAACCGTCAGACCCGCTTTCATCGTCATATTCAGATTCGTCGTCGACTGCGGCGCTCGACAATTCGGGCAGTCCCCAACCATTTGAGTCTGCCCATGTCGACAGCACCCGCAAGGCGTCAATCCACGTCGATTTCCCCGAGCCGTTTTCGCCGCAGAGGATTGTCAGCGGCTTGATCTCCAGCCGTGCGCCGTGGAGGTACGGGCCGAGGCCGCGCAGCGTCATCGCCGTCAATCGCAACGGGGCGCTGAGCATTCTCGG
>JANOUN010001316.1:0-2164 GCA_031416875.1 Planctomycetota bacterium
GATATGCTGGCGGTCGTGGATCAGTTGAAGCAATTTGCCGGTAGCACGACTGGCAAAAGCCGTCCGCAGGTCGCTCTCGTGTTCCCGCGACAATTCGTCACGATTCATCGGATTCAATTGCCACAGGTCACGGATGGTGAGTTGCCGGACATGGTCCGCTTGCAGGCGACCATGCGACTGACCGTACCGGTCGAATCCGTGAGCATGGATTTTGCACCGTTGCCTGTGATCGTCGGCAGCATGACCCGTGACGTACTGCTTGTCACGGCTCCCAATGATCAGGTGTCACAAGCCCGTCGAACTCTCAATGAAGCCGGGCTTGAATTCAAAGAACTTCGCGTCAGTGCATTCTGTCTGGCTCAGGCTGCCGCTCAGGCCGGAATTCTGACGGAAAGCACAGACGCTTCATTGGTCGATGTCATCGTGCTGATGCGTCGAGATTTTATCGAAGTCACGTTTCTCCGCGGCACAGCTGTGCTGTATTCGCACAGTGGAAGTTCATGGTCGTCTGCCGACGCGATCGAACGCACGCTGCGATCGGAACTGACCCGCGCCCGCATGTCGGCTGCGGAGTCGCTTGGCGATCATAAGATCCGACGCATTCTGCTGATCGGTTCAGCAGATGCAACCAGTGCGGTATCGGATCAAATGGCTTCGCGGTTCGACTCCGCCACGATCGAACGTATTGATCCGGCGACGTCGCTGGTCCATGGCAAGCTGACAGAAGGCATCACCGCCACCGATGTAGTCGCCCTCTCGGGAGCAATTCAGGGCGGTATCAAAGCGACCGTCGCCGCTGTCGACCTGATCAACCCGCGTAAGCCTCCGGAGAAGAAAGACTATCGCCGGATCGCTGCGCTGGGCGGTACGCTGGCAGCTCTGCTGCTTTTCGCCGCTGTCTACTTCTGGCGACAGGGACAGATCGATGAACTGTCGGCAAAGAAAGACTTTTTGATGGCGTCGAACAATGCTATCAAACAAGAACTCACAGCGAGCGAATCAGAACTCAATCAGGCTGGCAGAATTGGCGAATGGGTTGATCGCGATATTGAATGGCTCGATGAAATCGTGCGTCTGCAGGCAGTGCTGCCAAAAACAGATCGGTTCTTTATCGATAATTTTCAGTTTTCGACAGTACAGAAGAACGGCACGGGAATCATCAAGCTGGAAGGCTATGCCAAATCAACCGCCGACATTGAAGAAGTCGGTCGACTGCTTTCGGTAGCAGGCTACGGCGTCAAGCCGTATAGCCCGGTGCTTTCCCCCGCCAGCGCAGCGCCGGAATATTCCATTAAGGTCGTGCTGGAACTTGCATTGCCGGAAGTTGAAGAAAATCCGTCTTCGTGATGGAACCCTGCACGTCGTAATCGCTGCAAATCAACGGAAGAAGTAATGGACGATCAAAAACGAACGAAGATTCTTGCTGGCGGACTGGCTCTGGTCATCCTTTTCTTCCTGCTGCGCAATAAAGCCGACAGTTGGTTGCGCGGACCAATTCGCACGCTGGAAACGGAAGTGGCGGCGGCGGAGGAATCTGCAGTGACACTCGAAGCAGAGGCAATTCAACTGAAGGTCGCTGCACGCCATCTGGAAGACTGGAAATCCATCAGTCTGCCACCGGATGTGGACAATGCACAACGACTCTATCGTGAATGGGTTCAGGCACTGGCTGAAGAATGTGGTTTCAGCCGCCTTGATGTCGTCCCGGCCTCTAAGTCCACTCAGAAGGAATTCAGCACGGTTGCAGTCGAAGTCCGTCGCGCTGAGACGGACCTGCAAGGACTGACAAAATTCCTGTACCTGTTTGATCAGGCCGACGTGCTGCATCGAATCTCGTCGCTGACCATTGATAGCCCAAGTCCGAAAGGCAATCCGCGTCTGACGATTTCGTTTACCGCGGAAGGCATGAGTGCCGCTGGAACAGAAGACCATCAGGAATTGCTGGCCCGCACGTCACTCACGACCGCCGTCGGAGATATAGACACCGCACTTCTGGCCGCACCGAGTGACCTTTTCCCGATCGCAGAATCACCTGAAGAATTTGAGCCGTTTCTGGTACGTATCGATCGCGAATTGATGAGAGTCGAAGCCGTCACAGATACCGGTTGGCAGGTTGCACGTGGTGCCGAAGGAACTCAGGCCGCGCCTCACGATGCCAATGCCA
>JANOUN010001317.1:0-1824 GCA_031416875.1 Planctomycetota bacterium
TACGCTTTCCGAATGTGTTTGCCTTGGGCGATTGCAGCAGCCTGCCGACTTCGAAGACCGGGGCGGCGATTCGCAAGCAGGCCCCAGTTGTCGTCCGTAACCTGCGAGCGGCAATGGCTGGCAAGCCGCTGACGGCGAGCTACAATGGGTACACGTCCTGTCCGGTTGTGACGGGCTATGGTCGCCTGATCCTCGCCGAGTTTGACTACAACCAGCAGCCGGCGGAAACATTTCCCTTCGACCAATCGAAGGAACGTTGGAGCATGTGGCTGCTGAAAAAGTATCTGCTGCCCGTGCTGTATTGGCAGGGAATGCTGAAGGGCCGAGCGTAGTCCGTATCGCTAATTGTCACGGTCAAACCACATTCACCTTTGAAGGAGTTCTGCAACTATGCGAATCACACTTTCCGGCCTTGGTATTGCCGTCGCCATCACAGCCTTGGGATGTCAGCGGCAATCGGAAATGCACACCAACAGCAAACCGGAACGCGAGCCATCAACCATCGCTCAGTCTGAACCAGCCGAATCGGCAGCACCGACTGAAACGCCTGACGCGGAGTCGAATACAAGCGAACATGCGGGGCATTCAGAGTCGGAGGAACACGCCCACGGTGCTCCTGGAATGATGGGACGAGGTCCGGGCGGAATGGGCCGTGGGCCGGGAGCGATGGCGGGAATGCGAGGGGACATGACGACCCTGCATGCGATGTTTGCTGATCGCGACAAGATTCAGCGAACGATCACCAACCGGCCTGATGGCGCGGAAGCCGTAACGGAAGCCGACGATGAAAAGATTGCCCGTCTGCTTCAGCAGCATGTGCCAGCAATGGAAGGCCGAGTCACTGGGAACAAACCGTTGCCTCCCATGACGTTTCATCCCCTCTTCGTCGAACTCATCAAGCATTCAGACGAGTATACGCTGACCTATGAAGAGACGAACAAAGGCATTAAGGTCAAATATACTTCCGATGATCCGTACGTTGTGATGTTGGTTCAGGAGCACGCGAAACTGGTGAGTCGGTTTATCAAGAACGGCATGGAAGAGATTCACAAGCCATACACTCTTCCCAAGCTGGATGAAGAGAGCAAGGAATCATCGCCACCCGCTTCGCCACCGAGCGATGATACGAAATGATGCCAATAGTCTGGTGCCGTGCAGGCCATCGCCGTCCCCTACTGCCTCTCTGAAAGGAATTCTGTCGATGTCGCATCTTAGGAAACTCATCTTCATCCTGGCATTTGCTGTCCAATCCCTGCCAGTCACTTCAGCCCAAGAGAAGAGCGTCAAGCCGGGCGTCAACGACGCCTTCCGCGATCCTGACCCGAAAGAGTTTCTCGGTCGCTTTGAAGTCGAGAGTCGCGAGGTCTTCGCGCGTCGGAAGGAGATTGTCGCAGCCTGCCAACTGACGTCTGGCCTGACTGTGGCCGACATCGGTGCCGGGACCGGTCTGTTCACGCGGCTGTTTTCCGACGCCGTGGGCAAAGAGGGCCGAGTCATCGCGGTCGATATCTCGCAGAAGTTTCTCGATCACATTCAGAAGACCAGCCGCGAAGCTGGCCTGCAAAACATTGAGACGTTGCTTTGCACGGCCGACTCGACCGAGTTGCCCGCCGAGTCGGGGGCAATTCAGCAGCGGAGTCAGCTATAGCTTTCCCGCAGGCACGGTCATGGCGCCCGGCTCCTACCTCGTCGTCGCCGAAAATCACGCCACCATCCTCGGCATGTATGGCGTCACCGCCCGCGGGCCGTGGACCGGCAATCTGACCAGTGATGGCGAGGACCTGGAACTGCGCGATAACACCAATACCGTGGTGGATCTGGTGG
>JANOUN010001318.1:0-2096 GCA_031416875.1 Planctomycetota bacterium
GAGTGTTCGACCACGGAGCTGTCCACATGACCGGGATGACTGGAAACCTGCTCTTTTCAGCAAGGGCGGCATCGAATGGTTTCAAGAGATCCCGGATGACGTCAGGACCTTTTTCCAGAAACTGCGATTGGCTTAATAACCGTGGTCGCTGGTCCTCCAATGCGTTTTCACCGACATACCCGCTCTGCCCGATCATCATATGTTGCAATGGGAATTTTTCGATCGCCGCCGCAAATTCGAGCCAGCACTTTGTCTCTGCTGTGCTATCGAGTCTGTCCCATTCGGACCACGGCGATCTTGCCAAAGCCGACAGCTGAGCAATTTCAGGCGCACCTGCAGGGTTTTGCAGGTTGTAGACACCGTGTACCGCATTTCCAGGATCGAGTGACACAAGCGCGAACAAAGGTTGACATCTCCAGGCAAGCAAGCCAAGCAATGGAAATCCGACACACGGCAGGACCAGCCATAACGTTTGCAGAATTCGCAGTCGCCATGTGACGCTGCGATCAGTGCATTGCCGAGCCGTGGCTGCCGTGGCCAGCAGAAGGCAAAACGGAATCGGGACGAGTGCGATCCAGACCGGCCAGTCCTTTAAGATGACATTGAAGAACAAAACCGCAGCCGCGATTGTGACGATGAAAGAAGCCGCGAACGCGATGATCTGCCGCCGAATCCAGCTCGCCGTGAGTTGTCCAAGACTAAACAACCCGAACACCGTTGCAAGACACACGCCAGCCTGGAGCCAGTGATCTGCGGGCGTTGATGGCGTATCATGTCGGCCAAACGGTCGATCAACTTCCGGGACTCGCAGTAAGTCGATGATGTTCAGGATACGGGTCTCAGGATTCTGCGATGATTCGATCGCGCCAGCGCACGGAACGAGGGTCTCAATTCCGATCACTGCAAATCCCACGACGCACATCACCAGCAGCCAGCTGAAGATTTTGGCGATCCAGATCTGCAGCGGATGGATGCCCATATTTGCCAGAAGCAGGACGGATCCCGATCGCTGATCCTCCCGCATCGTGCGTTGTCCGCATTCGTGAATGAAGACCAACAGAAACATGAACGGCCAGGGATATTCTCCGTTACTGAAATATCGTCCCGCACAAATAATCGCACCAATCGACAGCCATGTCACGGCAAAGGGAGCCGCCGAACGGCATTCTCGCCAAGTCAGCATGCGCATGCTTCGTCGCAGCGTCTGAGGCTGCCCGACGATTCTTCTCAGCCAGCCGTGCCAGAACCAGGCGAATGAAGGAATTCGACGTGCAGAGAAATTCCCGGCCACTTCCGGCATCGCCCAGCGTCGCGGCAAGCGTCCCAGATGCCACGGCCGCGCCAGAAAAACAGTGGAGATCACCATCAGGATCGCTGCGACACTCGCAATCCACGGCGCGATAATTCCCAGTTGGTATTGATGCACGTCCCATGTGATCGAAAACGCGGTGATCATGATTCCGAGAACGACAACCACCGAGGCTCCGACCGCAGAAAAAATGCTTCGCGAGTTCATAGACGCGAACATTCCGGACGCAAATACCAGCGCAAGGAATGCCGGAACATAGAGCTCCTCGCCATCCTGCCACGGCAGCACACTTGTCTCAGACCGTCGAACAATAGGAATACGAATTCCAAGAGGCAAAGGCCCGATATTGAGACCCACGAGGATCTCAAAGTTGACCCGCAGCACAAATTCGAGTGCGACACTCAGGACCAGCATTGCCAGGCACAGCGTCATGCATCCCGCAACAATCGTGGTCACTTTCGCCGACATGAGCAACGCTGTGCGACACGGAAGCATGCGCAGCAGATTTGCCGTCTTGTCATCTTCTTCTCCTGCGAACGCACTCGTGGCAGCGGCCACCAGGAAGCAGACGGGGATCATCACAATCACAGGCGCGACATCGAGCACGGACTTTTCATCAATGATGAAAATGAGATGCAGTCCCAGCCAGCCCAGCAACAGCACAATCCACAGCATCCGCTGAGCCCGGTACTCTTTCCACATCAGACGAGTGAAGGTGGTGTTCATGGCAATGGTCTCGATGAGTTTTCAGGTTTCAGTTTTCAGTTTTCAGTTTTCAGTTTTCAGT
>JANOUN010001319.1:0-2298 GCA_031416875.1 Planctomycetota bacterium
GCCTGAACGCTGTTCTGCCCGAATTTTTTTGCCGCTTCTGAATCATGAGTGGGATGACATGACGCAATTACGTCAACCGGCGCGCGGAACCGGTGTGCTGTTTGCCACCACGGTCTTCGTCAGCGCATTTCTGCTGTTTCAGATTCAGCCACTGATCAGCAAAGCCATTTTGCCATGGTTTGGCGGTACGCCAGGTGTCTGGACAACCTGCATGTTGTTTTTTCAGACACTGCTTTGCGGCGGCTACATGTATTCGCACCTGCTCACCGCAAAACTGCCGACGCGTTGGCAGGCAATTCTGCATCTGGCGCTGCTGGTTGTGTCACTGGCGTTTTTGAACGTTCTGCCATCGATCGCATGGAAACCCGTCGGGGCCGAATCACCCACACAGCAGATCGCGTTGTTGCTGTTTTCGACCGTGGGATTGCCGTATTTCATCCTGTCCACCACAGGACCTCTCCTGCTGCGATGGTTCAGCCTGATTGAACCTGCCACGTCGCCGTATCGGTTGTACGCGCTGTCGAACGCGGGATCACTTGTGGCGCTGTTGTCATATCCGATTCTGTTTGAACCGCTGATGCGGATTTCGATGCAGGCGAACAGCTGGTCGGTCGGTTTCTGCGTGTTTGCGGCGCTGTGTACTGCGTGCGTGGCGCGAGTTTGGTGCCTGCCGCGGGACATCGGTCAGCACGTCGTACCGGGAAGGCATGTGAACAGGGTATCCCGGCCGGTGACCGCTGGGACGTACATCGTCTGGTTTTCCCTGGCAATGGTCGCTTCGGCAATGCTGCTCGCCGAGACAAATGAGGTCTGCCAGGACGTCGCCGTGATTCCCTTCTTATGGGTGATTCCACTGTCGCTCTACCTGCTGTCCTTCATCCTGTGTTTCGAAAGTGACCGCTGGTATCGCCGCAACTGGTATGCGTTGGGAACTGCCTTGCTGGTCCTTGCGGTCTGCTGGCTGCAGAGTTTCGGGGCCAGCACATTTTTGCCGCTGCAGTTGACCATCTACTTTGGAACCTTGTTCAGCATCTGCATGTTGTGCCACGGTGAACTTGCCCGAATGCGACCTGATCCCGCATCACTCACGGTGTTCTATCTCATACTCTCCGCAGGCGGCGCGGGCGGCGGATTGTTTGTAGGACTGCTGGCCCCCGTGATTTTTCCGGCATTCTGGGAGCACTATCTTGGACTTCTGGCGGCGTGCATCATCGCCGTGATTGTGTACTCCGATCATCGCGGCTGGACGTCTGAAGATCAGCGGCCTCCGATGTTGTGGATCGGATTGGCGATTGCCCTGTTCGTGGGAGTGGGCACTGTGTTCGCGGCGGCAATTACGAACTACACCGAATCGATTGCCATGGTCCGCAACTTTTACGGAGTGCTGGAAGTCGAAACGGATGACATCGAAGACGCGGTGGTGCTGCGTCACGGTCGCATCATGCACGGGATCCAGCTGAAGGGAATCCCCAGCCTGCCAACGATGTACTATGGTTTCAAAACGGGCGTCGGACGGTCAATTGAAGAACTGCGAGAGCGCAAGACTCCGCTCAGGGTCGGACTGGTGGGACTCGGTGCCGGCACACTCGCGGCGTACGGCAAGGCAGGGGATACCTTTCGATTCTACGAAATCAACGAAAACGTCACGCATTTGGCGCAGCAGCACTTCACGTTTCTGAAGAACTGCCCGGCTACGGTAGACATCATCCACGGCGACGCGCGTCTGGTACTTGAAAACGAAACGCCACAGGAGTTCGATCTGCTGGTGCTGGATGCGTTCTCCGGGGACGCGATTCCGACGCATTTGCTCACACAGGAAGCCATGCATTCGTACCTTCGACATCTGCGTCCGAATGGTCTGATTGCGATCCACATTTCCAATCTGCATTTCGATCTGCGGCGCGTCACCGATGCGCTCGCGGTGGCGAGCAATCTGCATTCGATCACACTGGAAACGGCTCCTGTGATGGATTCCAAAACCGGCGCACAGAGCCTCATTGACCCCGGCAGCCGCTGGGTGCTGCTCGCCCGCGATGCGAAAATGCTCGACCGCCCCCGATTCAAAGAAATCGCGGCTCGTGATCCGCAGCCGAAAGAACGGCAGGTGCTCTGGACCGATGATTTCAGCAACCTGATTGAAGTGCTGGATTGGTAAGGGGTGCGGTCGCGATTGATTGTTAAAGTAGGTCCTTTCTGCCGGAAAGGACTTTCGCCGCAAGGCGAACCTGTGCGACGTGATCTTGAAAATGTCAGGCTGATTCAGGTTGATTTCATCCGCTCAGGTCGCGGCGAGCCGCG
>JANOUN010001320.1:0-5335 GCA_031416875.1 Planctomycetota bacterium
AGATCACCTGCTCGATCGCCTCTTCATTCAGTCGTGGAAGCGCCGTCCCGGCCAGCATGGCATTGAGCCCCCGCAATCCGTCCATCGAAGCCTGAACCGTCGTAAACGGATAATCCGTCCCAAAGAGCACCTTGTCCCAGACGCCATACTCCTGCACCAGCATCAGGCTGTGATATAACTGAAACGGGCGATAATGCAAAGCCGATAAGTCGGCGTAAACGTGGGGATGCTTTCGAATCACGGCCACGCATTCGCCCTCATACGGATGCCCCAGATGGGCGAGAATGATTCGCAGTTCCGGGTAACGAGCCGCGACGGGGTCGAGATGTCTCGGCAGCGTGCATTCCAGAGGTGCCTGAGAGATAAACGTGGTGCCGGTGTGCAGCAGGACAGGTAACTGATGTTGCTGCGCGTACTCCCACAGCGGGGCCAGCCATTTTTCATCCGGGCGAAAACCGGCGTACATCGGCATCAGCTTGATACCTCGCAGACCGAGTTCCAGATGTCCGGTCTTCAGGTCACGCTCCCAGCCGTCCTGAGTCGGATCCAGTGACAGGAAGCCGATCAGTTGATCGGGATGAGCATCCACGTAATTCCGCACCGACTGGTCGTCCACCCAAAGCCCGCTGAGTTTTGCTTTGCCTCCAAACACGATGGTCCGAACATCCGGCACGGAAGTCCGCTGGTAGTCTTCAAAGCGAACGGTCAGATCCACTTCAGCACCCGCTTTGGCTCGGCGACTCTGCTGACGAAAATCGTCATTGAAGTGATCGGGGTAGCACCAGAAATGGCTGTGGACATCAATGACTGGCATCGCGCTCCTCCACAGTCCTGAATATGAACGCAGACCAGAGAAGTCCTGCGACAATCAGAACTCCCGTGTTGATGTAGAAGATCGGATCCCACTGAGCCCGTCCGGTGAATCCTCTTGCTCCCAGCAGGTCTGCGAGTTTTCCAACCAGATACTGCGAACTCATCGCACCAAAGACACCTACGGAGTTCATCAGTCCAAACAGTGCGCCGATGTGCTTTCCGCTGATGCCGATCGAGCACGTCCACCACAGAGGCTGCGTGGCCTGAGTGGCAAAACAGGACAAGGCCGCGAAAAAGGCGGCGAGCCACGGATTGTCGGAAAGCAGACTGCACCCCAGCATGGCGGACGCGAGAAAGAACGAGCAGCCTCCCAGCACACGTTTTCTGCCAATCCCGCCGCGCGAGGCAAACCAGTCCAGCATGTAACCTCCCGACAGAGTTCCTGCCGCCGAAAAGGCCAGCACCATCGACGCCATCAGCCCGGCTTCCGTCACTTCAACGCCTCGCCCGGACTGGAGATACTTGGGGAACCACGAAAAGTAGATGTAGCTGTTGAAGGAACCGCAGGCCATGATCAGGCTCAGAAACCAGATGCTCGGATTTCTCACGACAAGGGCCCACGGAATTTGTGTGTGCACATTGGAAGCCGAAGCACCGCGTCCAATGTAAGCGACTTCCGTCGCGTTCGCCGCGTCATGATCTCTCGGGTCATCCCGGAACCATACGTAGAATCCCGCAGCCCAAACGGCGCCGATGCTTCCGAATGCCACAAACGTCAAGCGCCATCCGATCTCCCGAATCAACAGAGCCGCCAGAAACGGGGCGATGGCACCGCCAACCTGTGACGCCGCAAGCAGGATGCCCTGCGCTCGCCCTCGTTCATGATCGGGGAACCAGCGTGACATGACTCGGGCGACATTTGGAAACGCACCCGCTTCGCCGGCCCCGAACAGGAATCGGACTCCCACCAGCATCCAAAATCCCGTACAGGCCCCGGTCAGCGCAGTAAAGGCCGACCACCATAAGGAAATTCTCGTAAGCACTCGTCGAGCGCCCAACCGATCTCCCCAGCGCCCGGTGGGGATTTCGAACAGTCCATAGGCCAGCGTAAACGCCATCAGAACATAGCTGGTCTGCGTATTCGTGATCTTGAGATCGGTCTGAATAGAATCGACAGCCGCCGAAATGCAGATGCGATCCAGATAGAGAATTCCGGACAGCAGACAGAGCACACCCAGCACTTTGAAGCGAGCTTTGGTCATCGGCGAGGATGCGGCCATCACATTATCGCGGTCAGGCCACTGAACGGCATAGGGATTGCGCTCGTGCTGGTCGTGTCCTGTCGAAGGATTGTCGGATGCGTCGCTGTCCGGCGGCTGCGGCATAACGTGATCCTTCGCTCAGCATGTGGGCAGTGAATTTGTTGGCAGTGAATATTGGAAACTCTGGAATGGAAGTGTCGAACAATGCTCAGTGGTCGACCCGGTATCGCTTGAGTTGCTTGTCATCCAGTTCAACGCCAAGTCCTGGACCATCAGGCACGATCGCGGACGGAGGCCCCAGATTCAACGGTTGCGTGAGCAGATCTGTTTCATGATACAGCGGCCCGATCGTGTCAGCCGGAAATGCATCGACATCCACTTCAGGAAATGCGGCAGCCACATGGAGCATCGCTGCGGTGCCCACCCCAAGTTCCAGATTGCTGCCTATGGTGCAGCGAAGCCCGGCGGCCCGGGCGATCGCCACGATATCCGCCGTCGCAGCGATCCCTCCATGCTTTCCAGGATAAATGCTGAACACATCCACCGCGCGATGAGTTGCAAGCAGCCATGCATCCTGCAGGGTGAAGATGCTTTCGTCAGCCATCAACGGTGTCACTGTCGCTCGCCGAAGTTCGGCCATGGCCGCATGGTCACCGGGCGGAATCGGTTGTTCTGCCAGCAGCAAATTCACATCCTGAAGTTCGCGCAGACAGTAGTGCGCCTGCTGGATGGTCCATCCACAGTTCGAATCAATCGTCACCGGAATATCGGGCCCACAAACTTCACGCACGGCTCTGACTCGAGCAATGTCGGTGACAGGATCCAGGCCCGTCTTGACTTTGACGCAGGTCACTCCGAGGGCCAGATGCTGTTCTGCCATCAGGCGAGACCCTGCGATATCACGAGCCCAGACGACCAGCTTGATGCGGACTCGATCACGCACCTTTCCGCCGAGCAGTTGATAAACAGGAAGCCCAACTGCTTTTCCGGCAATATCCCACATCGCCATTTCCACCGCCGCACGAGTGAACGGATTGAGCTTGACCGCGAACTCCATCGCACGGCGAATCGCGGTGATGTCACGCGGATCACGCCCCAGCAGCACAGGTTCGATGCAGTCGCGAATCACGGCCATGGCCGTGGCCTGAGTCTCTCCGCTCCACAAGGCTGTGACCGTGGCTTCACCAAGGCCAGTCAATCCCTGATCGGTATGAACGCGAACAATGACAAAAGGCGACGTCGCATGCTCGCCATGGGCCGTCTTGGCCGTCATCCCCGGTTTGAGCGGAACACAGACGGGAATGGCCTCGATCCGGGTGATCTTCATAATGCTGTTGAGCCTCCATTAAAATCGATGCACGCATTCGTGATGCTTCCGGTGAGCGAACTCCAACGCGAAGAAACATAACAGTGAAATGATCCTGGTGAAAGTTCTCGGGAATTAACTGGTCCGGATTCGCAGCTTTAGCGTCGTTCGAGAATTCATTGCCGTCTTGCGCTCTGCTCAGCAAACGTTAATAATATTGTTCTTCTGAGAAGATTTTTCGCCACGAAGTGCGCCATCTTCAATCTGTTCCATGAGTGGGGTTGCGGGCGAAGAGCACGACAAGTCTCAGGAGTGTGTGGAGATCGAACGCGAGTACCAGCAGATTCCATTCGTTCCTCACGAGCAATTGCGGCTTTTTTACTGGAAGAATCTTTGCACCGTCCGAATCCTGAAAGAAACACGGCGAGTGCCATTCGCTTTCGAAAGCAGGGGTGCCCGCGAATGGCGCGAAGGAGCGCGAAAACTGAAGTTCCGTAACGATCCCGACTGCGATTCAGATTCGCGCCCATCCGCGCGATTCGCGGGCAAAACACGGACTTCATTTCTCCTGCGAGGGAACGCTGCTATGCCAGACAAACATCAATCATACCCCTTGACTTGGGCTGCGGGCGAAGCCCGCGTCAAGAAAGCTGCGTTGCTTTCGCAGAGCGAAAGACGACCATCGGACAGTTATTTCCCGAACCGACTTTAGCCTGGATTGCGCACAGTGTAGGCCGGACAAAGGCCGCCGCGTGTGCCGGAACAGCGCAAACCCGAGTTTTCCGTCGTGACACCTTTTCGGCAGGACTTGTGTTGGACCGGCGGTCGCCGTTCCGGATTTTTCCGGGTTTGCTCGGTCCGGCCTACCGTGCCGTGCACTCGGACGGCTTCAATTCGGGTGTTCGACGTGCATTATGGCTGCTCCTTCCTCAGGTAGCGGGCGACCACGTTCGCCGTGATTCGCGAGACAGCGTCGTCCACGAGGAGACACGGTACCCAGGTGATCGATCCGACCGAGAACACCGCCCCGCCACTTGGTGTCTGGTAACATACAATTTCAGCACCGCCATCGTCGCGATTGGTGCCCTTGGCGAGCAGTTCTGTACCCGCTGGAGAATGCGGGCTGCGCTTATCCGTCTCATGCCCGGATGCGCCACCCGGGATTCGTTCCTGCAGACTCTTTTCGCCAAACAGGTCGCCGTTGTTCAAACCGGTGCCCGCAAAGACCCAGTGATCAGCGTTGAGCACTTTATAAGGTGCCGCTGTCATAATGCCTGAATCTGTGCAGACGACACCCAGCAGATTTGCTTCGGATTCCAGCGTGCGAGCCATGCGACTGTCGAAGTAGAAGTCCGGGTTCTTCGGATCCGCCATCCCGAGTTCGCTGCCGTTCGCCGGAGCAAGATGCGTCTTAAATCGGAGTGCATCTTCGCCGAGAAACTCGACTTCGCAATTGAGGCCGTTTCCCCCGAGATAGACCAGTTTTCCGCCGCGCTGCCAGACCCATTCCTTGACACGCAGATACATTTCACGGGACCAGTATTCGGGATGGACGCTGATCATCAGGATCGTGTATTGATCCAGATCCAACTCACCATTGTGGAGATGCAATTCCGAGTAATAGTCGTATGGAAAGCCCTCGCGTTCCAGCCAGCCAAGCAGCCGCCACTCGGCGGGGGCCATGCCGCACGGCAGTCGCCCCGCGATCGGATCGGTCACTTCTTCATTCTCCCGCACGACGTTGCCCGGTTCGGGGCGTTCGAATGACAGCGGCAGATACTCCTCGTCCGGGAATCCCCACGCATTAAACGCCCCTGCACCGGTGTAGCGAATGAGATCCTGACGAGCATTCACAATGGGTGTGTCGGGCAGGCGATTCGCATTGATGTAGTTACTGCGGCCTCCGAAGTTGTTATAGGCGAGCCACGTATTGGTCGAGGCCAGCACGGCGATC